>CAVAOU010000129.1:0-5639 GCA_963590085.1 Senegalimassilia sp.
TCGAGGCTCTCGCATTGCCCAAATCGTCGAGACGGACAACGCAGAAAGCCCACGCATGGCATATAACAATCCCTTTTTGCGAAGGGGTATAAATACACCTGTCGTGAGCATCTACCGTTGTCTTGCCTTTCGACGATTTTGTAATTTGCGAGATTACGAGCAGTCAAAGACAAGCGTCAGATAAACGCTCTTTCCATTAAAGTGTCATCTGCAGCACGATACTGGCAGATGATTTTCAAAAGTAATAAATTTTGTTGGACATACCGCAAGAATATCCTCAAAAAGAAAATTCCAGGCAAAAATCGCTTTGCGAAGGGCATAAAAAAAGGGCAGCGCCAGTGTGGTGCTGCCCTTTTTTGTGTGGGAGGGTGATTATTTTACGATCACTTTGGTGCCGTTCACTACGTAGAAGCCTGCAGGGAGGGCGATTGTTGCTTCGCCGTTGACTGCCTGTTGTGCCACTTTCTGACCTGTTACGTTGTAGACTGCTACTGTTGTAGGCTCTGCTGCGCTTACGCGTACTGCGCCTTCAACGCCGTATGCCTTAACATTGCTGTCGGCAACCACTTTCTTCACGCCGCCGTAGATTTCGCTGAGGTCGAGTGAGAACAATGCTGCTGTGAAGTCGGTCTGGTTGGTGTAGGCAAATTCGTTGTTGAAAATTTTGAGGCCTTCACCCTTGGCGCGAACTGCATAGTAGAGGTTGTTGCCATAGAACTTTGCGCAGAACACTGTAGGATAGCCAGCGCTCTTTGGGTTGATGGTTGTTGCAACGTTGAGATTTATGTCGTCCGACTCTTTGCCTTCATCTGTATTGATGTCGTTGGCGTTAAAGTTGATGTTGAAGATTGGGCCTTGGAATTCAGTGTCGGCAATGCTGTAGCCGGCAACGTAGGTCATCTCGCCCTTTGAGAGTGCTGCGAAGTAGCCAGAGATACCTTCAGTTTCAGATGTTACGCCTGAGAGTTCGCCTGTCTCGCCGTTGAACTTGATCATGTAGCCTTCCAATGTGGTGCCGGATGTTGATACGAAATCGGTGCCGAGTTGAGTCTTGCTGAATCCGCCCTTGAAGAGACCTGTAACGTGTAAGCGGCCGTCGGAGTAGTCGATGCTCTTCACCTGTGAAGTGTGCTTGCCGTCGGATGCTGCAGTAGCAAAGGCGAATGATACCCAAGAAACGTTGAGGTCAGTGTCGAACGCTGCCGCAAACACATCATCGTAGATGGTTGGCTCGATGGCTTTGTCGTCGAAATTCACTACGCCAGATCCTACACCTTTCAAGCGGCCAGCAACATAGAGTTTGCCGTTGGCGAAGGTAACAGCGTCGATATAGTCCTCGGCGTCGGTACCTGTGATGTCGAAGTTCTTGACGAAGTTACCTGCGTTGTCGAGTTTCACGAGGTAGAGCGACTTAGACGAGCGAGCTGGCACTACTGCGTCGCCGATGGTGAGAGCCACCCCGTGCTGGCCGCCGAGGTAGATGTTGTCGTTGTCGTCGACAGCAACCTTCGCGTTGAGCGAAGAGCCGTCCTCAGCAACAATCTGCTTTGCCCAGTCCAAGTGGCCGGCAGCGGAAATCTTGAGCACTACGATGTCGTAGACCGACTTGCTGTCGAAAGTCTTCGCAATAGTCGTTGTGTTGTTGTCTGCGTCAACGAGGTCGAGGATAGAGTTTGCAGGCACGTCGCTCGCGTCCTTGCTGTTGAAGGCAGTGAACGACATAGAAGCGGCTACAACTACGCCACCGTCGGAAGTGACAGCGACCGAAGCGTTGCTCACGCGGCCGTTCTTTGAATAAACGTGCCAAACGCCTTCGCCCTGTGCGTTGACTTTAGTCACGAGCAAGTTGTCGTTGCCCGAAGTAGCCTTGTTGGTAGCGCCGAAAGCCACCTTCTCGGCAGCGCCGAAGTTCACCCAAGTGGCAGTCTCGTCGGTGCCCTTGCTTGTGAATTTGCTTACGAGGTAAGCGCCGTCTTCAGTAGCTGCGAGAGCCTCTGGAGTGGTAGCCGCGCTACCGTTGATTACTGTTGCCCAGTTCACTGATGGGAGTGTTGGTGTCTCGTCTTGTGCAAAGCCTGTGAAGGCTACTGCTGCGAGTGACAAAGAAATGAGTAATGATTTTTTCATCGTCTTTCAGTTTTTATTAATGTTATTAAAAGATTAATCCAATTGTAGCCGTGCCGCCTTTGGCCGTGAGGCTGCCAGCATAGTGCTTGCCGTCGTAGACAAGGCGGCAGAATATGCCCAATCCAGCCTTGATGCGGCAGTCGGCGCGGAGTCCGGCAGAGTAGTGCGTGTCGGTGTCGGCAATCATCTCGTACTGCCGCTCAGCCGACGCGTCGAGCACCGACTGCGACGTTTCCGGCTTGGCCCACACCGCATCGTTGCTCATCACCGCCCTCACCGAAGCAAAAGGCGACAGCGTGCAGCGCCCCGTCATCCACGACAGTGTCGCGTCGAAGCCCACGATGGGGTGGTTCGCCTCCATGCGCCGCTCTGGCTCCGTGTAGCGCCAGCGGTCGGTGGCATAGCCTCCCGTGGCGTCCAGTTGCAGGCGCAGCGACTTGCGCAGGTATTCGTACTTCACCTTTGCCGTGGCCTCCGTCTGCGCGCGGCGGAACATCGACAGCGATGCAATCTCCGGATAAATATTGTTTTCGGCCTCGCCGAATATGTTTTCCTTGCCGTCGCGGCGCTCGCGGCTTGCATTGACCTCAATGGCAATGCTGTGGCCCTGCGAGGGGCGGATGAGTGCGTAGGCGGTTATGCGGTACGTTCGTTCGGCAACCGATGCCATAGGCAATTCGTTGAGCGACGAAATGATTTTGTCAAACTCGAAATAGTCGTAGGCGGCAACCACCCCGGCTTCAGCCTTGCCCAGTCGCGACGATGCGCCAATCTGCGCTCCGAAGTCGCGGCCGTTGTAGTAAGTGTTGGTGTTGGTGCCGCGGAAGCGGTAGTAGTCCGTGCCGAGACCCGTGGCGTGGTAGACCGTAGGCTGGTACGTTTCGTTGTAGAACTTCACCACATTGGTCTGCTTGTATTTGCCCGCCTTCAGAGCCACGTCGAGCCATTTCCACTTCATTCCCACAGCGAAATCGAGGTCGCTCGTAAGGTTGCGCGGACGCGGGTCGACGGTGCGGTAGGCCAGCAGAGCGCTGTAGCCCGCCGAGGCGCCGAGCGTGATGCCGTTTTTCAGCGTGTGGGCAAAGCCGCCGCTGAAGCGGTAGGTCTCCTCGTGGAGGTCGCCGCCCACGAGGTCGGCGGTGACGTAGGGATAGATGCGGCTATAGTCCGACGACTCGTTGAGCAGCACGTTGCGGCGCTGTCCGATGGAGTAGCCCGCTTCGCCCCAGATGTCGTTTTTCCCCTTCTTGATGAAAGCCTCCGCCGAGATGTCGGCACGATTGCTGCCGTCGCCCTCCTCGATGGCGCGCGCCTGCTCTTGCGTGTCGAAGAGCCACGAAGCGCCGATGGTGGTGAGCGAAGCGTCGTAGCGGTTCTTCATCATCGCCGGATTGTCGTAGCGCATGGTCGCCACGTTGCGGCTCAGCAGACTGTTGTCCATCCACCGCGTCTGCACGTCGGCCTGTTGCGCCGATGCCGTTGCGGCAGTCAAGAACAGAGATATGTAGAAAATCCGTTTCATCCTTTCTTAGTCGTTTTTAGGCTGTACGCCGTCGTAGGTTATTGTCGTTGCCTTGTCGCCAGAGGCGTTGATTGAAGTGTGCTGCACCTCGACAATCGACGGCACGCATGCCGCATTGAAATCGTCGGTGGAGTTGTTGGTGTCCTTCAGCACGCGGCGGCCGTCGTCGGTGAGGTAGAGCATCTTGCGGCGCACACTCTTGAAGAAGCGGTCGCTGTCGGCGCTCATGCGTCCGCACCATGTCCAGCCGGCGTCGATTGATGCCGGGAGCACATTCCATTTGCGGTCCGACTCGACGCTGCAGTTCACACCATCAACAATCCACGAATTCGGTATCTTGTAGCCGTCGCCGCTCATCGGGTAGGTGCCCGTAGGCAGATACATCGTGTAGCGGTAGGTGTAGAAATAGTCGGTGAGGAAGGTCTGCTTCTCCACGGGAATGCGCGCCAGCGCAAACGAAGTGAAGCCCTGGTTGTGCAGGATGAAGATGCTCCGCGAGTCGCAGTACCATTTGTCCATGTTGGGCACGTCGGGGTTGTCGATGTCGGTTTGGCTTGGCACGGTCGACACGTCGTACCACTCGAAGTCGGCGCCCGTGAGGTCAAACGAGTTCTCGTTCGACGTGCGGTGGTCGATTGCCGTGTCGCAGATGGTGAGCGACTGTCCAGGCTGTACGGGATGGTCGGTGCCGTTGCCCGGGATCACATAGATGGCGTGCACCGTCATTGCCTCCTGCTTGAGGTCGGGGTCGAAAGTGTATTGCTGGGTGGAGCGGAATTTCGACTCCACGAATGCCAGTCCGTCGGCATAGAGCACATGGTCGGTGTTGTTGTAGATCTTGAAATACGTGTCGCCGATGTAACTTGAGCCTGATGTGCGGCGGGTGCCAGTGAAGAAAATCTCCTCAAAGATGAAGTCGTCGTTGTCGGCCACCAGATAGACTGGCAGCGACAGGCTCACGCCGTTGGCTGTGGCGCGCACCGACTCCACGTTGCCGATGAGTTGTCCGCTCACCACGGCAGCATCGTCGCCGCTGCCGTTGCTGTAGGTCACCTCCGCCTTGTAGGAGCATTCGTAGAAGCCCACAGGCAATTGCACGTCGCCAGTCGATGTGAAAACCACCGACTCGCCCGTCGACAGGTTGCGGAACGTGAGCGTCTCGCTCTTCACGGTGAGTCCCGACACCTCCGTTTGCGGCACCACCTCGACCTTAGCCGATACGCGCGGCACTGAAGCCTCGTCGGCGCAGGCGGTGAGCATCGCCAGTGTGGCTGCTATAATCAATATGTGTAAACTCTTCATCATAGTCTAAAATGTGAGATTTGCCTCCACTCCGAAGTACGGACTCACGTTGCGGCGGATTTTGTAGCCGTTGGAGTAGTAGTCGGGAGTGTAGTCGATAATCTTGTTGGCAAACATCGACAGGCGCAGGTACTTGCCGAGTGTCTTAGTGGCCTTGAGGTTAACGCTCATGGCAAACGGCACGGTAAACTGCTTGAACGAGTCGCTGTTGTAATGCTTTATCAGGTGGCTCAGCACGGCGTCGGCTGCCGATTCGTCGGTGTAGTCGTGCAACTGTCCGTCGGATACGTCAAGGTATGCCGTAGGGCGTCCGTCTTTCTCGAGGTTCTGCGTCTTCACAAACCATGAGCACTGCACCGATGTGGCGAAAATCAGGCCCCATTCGGGTATCTGCGTGTCGAACATCAGGTTGGTGGTGAGCGTCTGGTTGATGTCGCCGTCGGTCCAGTTGTAGAGACCCACATAGCGGTCGCTAACCGCCACGTTGTCGACCACGTCGCTCACCGATACAAACATCGGCAGGCTGTTGCTGTAGCGCGTCTTGAACCATGCTCCGTTGACGTTCACGCGTGTGCGCAGCGGACGGATGCGGGCGGAGGTGAATTGAAACTCGATGCCCTCCTTGTCGATGCGCGTGCCGTTGTCGGCGCGGGTGTAGCCGTCGAGTTTGCTCGCCACGGTGTAGGGG
>CAVAOU010000130.1:0-5608 GCA_963590085.1 Senegalimassilia sp.
GGCTGACGCAGTGTAGGAGAAGTCGTCGATGTAGACAAGGAAGTCCTGAGCCAAACCGGCAACGTTGATTACGTTGTAGTAGTAATAGTCGTTTTCTTCGTCGTAGGTAAACTTGGCAGAGTTCTCAGCCCATTCGTTGGCAACGCCGCGGAGGTCGACCTTGTTTGTACCCTTTGTCTTGTCCTTCCACGTTGGAACAGTCGTCATTGCGCTGGCATCCCAGCACATACCTTTGACATTGTCCATCTCCGCCATGTCGCACTCGCCTTTAACGTAGGTGTGCGTACCTGTGATTTCGTAAACAACGTCGCCGGTCAAGCCCTTCAAGTCGTGGCTTTGACGGGCGTTAGCGTCGTCAGTGAACCCAAGGCCATTGTTGAAGATGATGTTGAAAGCCTCGCCACTGTTTTCAACGGTTGCGTAGTAGTATTTGTGGCCGTCGGTTGCAGCATCCTTCACCAGTTCCATCTTCACGCCTGCCCAAGCGCCGTGATACTCGTAGGTTGTTGTGCCAACTGTCTTCCAAGCATAGAGACAAGGAGCCTCAGTCTCGGTGACGTAAGTGCCGTCGACCTTGAGATAGATGTTGTTAGGGGTTTTCGGAGTCCATGTAGGGATAGCCGAGAGGGCTTCGTAAGTGTACTTGTTATCACTTTTCCCTGTCAACTTGTACGCACCGTTTGCTTTGACGCCAGTGATATTATCAGTTTGAGGTTTGCCGTTGCCAGCATTAAAAATCATACTGAATTCCGAGCCTGCGTTAGCGACGGTAATCGAGTAATACTGGTAGGAATCGTCGGCAGCATCTTCAATCAGAGTCATCTGTTTGCCAGGCCAGTCGCCGAAGTACTTGGTACTTCCATTCCACGCGTAGAGGTAAGGAGCAGAGGATGAGGTCACGTAAGTTTTGTCCACTTGGAGGTAGACGGTCACCGGGTCTGGGTCTGGGTCTGGGTCTGGATCAGGTGTAGTTGACCATGTTGGCACTGATTCGAGTTTATTATAACTTTTGTCGGAATTCAGGCTGTACGCTACGTCGCCAGACAAATTTGTGATATCGCCAGTCTTCCATGTATTGCCATTTTGGTTGAAAATAATGTTGTAAGTGCCATCAGTGTCAATCTCATGGGAGAAGTACTGGTAGCCGTCATCGGCTTTGTCTGAAATCAGAGTCATCTGGACGCCAGGCCAATCTGACGATGCGCCACCCCAATAATATACATTCCACTTGCCAGTGGTGGTCACTGTAGTGCCGTCTACACGGAGATAGACGGTGGATTTGGCGTTGGCCAATATGGCAATCAGCGCCAATGATAAAGTTAACAATAACTTTTTCATGATTGGAAGTTTTTTATAGTTTTTAAATTTTAAGTCAAAAGGTTAGTAGGTCATACAAAGGAGCGCTGTGTGGGACGCTAAATGTAGAATCAAGAAGTTAATTCAATAGGTTCTTTGTTTGTCTACTGTTTTTCAGGAGTATTTGCCAACACCACGCTGGCAAATTGTAGGGTATAAGTTTTTCAAGTAAGAAATTGGCGCATCGTTAAAGGCATTGATGCGCCAATTTTATAGATGAACAATTTGCTTATTTCACAACAACTTTCTTAACTTGGTTGTCGGCACGCACGATGTAGAGGCCTTTAGCCACCTGAGTGCGAGCGTCGGTGCTGATGAGTGCACCGCCTACAGTGTAGACAGCCACCTTCTTTGCGCCGTTGACAACGATTTCGCCTGCGTTGGCAGAGATGGTTGCGCTTGCTTCGATAGTGTCGACGCTACCGCCTTTTGCCACCAACTTGAATGCGCCAGTTGCGAGGTTAAAAGTAATGGTGTAGTCGCCAGGAGCGGTTGTGCAGCAGCCTTCAACACCCTTTGAAAACACGCCTTCGAGGGTGTCCTCAGTAGTGTTTTCGGTGAAGCCCCAAGAGCCTACGCCACCGAGTTTCTCATAGATGCGCCAGTAAGCGAGACCGTCGCCTGAGTCAGGAAATGTAACGTCGCCAGCGAACTCGTTTTCGTTGCCAGTGGCAGAGAGTTTGCCAGTTGCGTCGTTGAAGTCCCAATTGTTGTTGTTGCCGACAACGTAAACTTCAGTAGTTTCAGTTTCAGCCTCCTCGCTACCTTCGAAAAGGATAGTTGCGTCTTCGCCAGAGATAGTCAAAGTGATTTTTGTGCAGACATAAGTCTTTGAGCCGAGGTCGATGTTGGTGTTTGATCCCGGAGAGAGCACGTATGCAGTGCCGAGAGCAGGAGCATCGAGGCTCGAAGCGCCGTAGTTGATTGTTGACCAAGTAGCGTCAGCCACCTTGAATGAGCCAAACACGGTCTTGTTTTCAAGGGTGTAGACTCCAGTTGCGTCTGTAGTCTGGAATTCCCAGTCGGCAGAAGCAGCCCAACTGTTAAGGCCACCACGAAGGAAGATGCCTGAACCTGCAGCGTTAGCTACAATAGCGCAAAATGCGCATAACAAAAAGAGTGAAATTTTTTTCATAGACAATATAAATTTTAAGTGAATCTATAATTCAGTTTTTCCGTTTTTCGCTAAAAGACCTTATTTAAGGAGAAAAATGCAACAACTTTTTCATGATGCCCGACGGTAGGAAGGACACTGCAAATGTATACAACATTTTGCAGACTGGGCAACAAAATCTTATGTTCTGCAACATGTTTTTGATTTTTTTCGCGAATTTATGGCAGAACGGGAATGCGAGCCTCGTAGAGGCGAAATGTCTATAACCCCACGGCTTTAGCCTGGGGGCAAGGCTATATATCAAGTATTTGCGTGCTGTAAGTACGCCACCGCACCAACTATGTCATCTTCACCCGTGTAGCGCCGCTTACAGGGCGCATATTATTGATTATCAGCCATCCCCAGGCTGAAGCCTGGGGTTATAAATATGGCGCACCTACGGCGCGCTCTCCCCTCACAGGCACACCACTCCACTCCACTCCACTCCACTCCACTCCACTCCACTCCACTCCACTCCACTCCACACGTCGACCGCGGCAAGGAGACAAACAGCAGGCGAAAAGCATCCCGTGGGGACGCCGTATCGATAACCACGGGGTTCACCGTGGCCCTGACATCCCCAGCCACTGGGCGTGCAAAAAAGAGGGTGAATCCTGGCGGATTCACCCTCTTACAACAATAAATTATTCTGGTAGATTAGTCTTTAAACTTCATCTTCAGGTACTCGCGGTTCATGCGTGCGATGTTGCTGAGCGAGATGTTTTTCGGACATTGAGCGGCACAAGCACCAGTGTTGGTACAGTTACCAAATCCGAGTTCGTCCATCTTGCTAACCATTGCGCGAACGCGGCGTGCTGCCTCAACCTTGCCCTGTGGGAGCAAAGCGAACTGGCTCACCTTGGCTGCAACGAAGAGCATTGCAGAACCGTTCTTGCAGGCTGCTGCACAAGCGCCGCAACCAATACAAGTGGCAGAGTCCATAGCCTCGTCGGCTGCTTCCTTAGAGATAGGAATTGCGTTGGCATCGCCTGCGCCGCCAGTGTTGAACGACACGTAGCCGCCGGCCTGCTGGATTTTGTCGTAGGCAGAACGGTCGACCATGAGGTCGCGGATTACAGGGAACGCGTGAGAGCGCCATGGCTCGATAGTGATTGTGTCGCCGTCGTTGAACTTGCGCATGTGGAGCTGGCAAGTGGTGATTGAACCAACAGGACCGTGAGGGTTACCGTTGATGTAGAGCGAGCACATACCGCAGATACCTTCGCGGCAGTCGTTGTCGAAGACCACTGGCTCCTCGCCTTGCTCTACGAGTTGCTCATTGAGCATGTCGAGCATTTCAAGGAAGCTGATGTTGGTCGGCACGTTGTCAAGTGAATAATCGACGAATTTACCCGGCTCTTTAGGACCGCGTTGACGCCAGATTTTTAACTTTATGTTAATTGTTTCTTCCATAATTAGCTAAAATTTTTATGCCTAAAGGCGGGTTGTTATGACTTGTAGTTACGGGTTTGAACCTTAATAGCCTCGTAGTTGAGCGGCTCTTTGAGGAGCACTGGCTTTTCGCCTTCGCCAGCATACTTCCAGCAGCTTACATACATGTACTGGTCGTCGCGGCGTTGAGCCTCGCCGTCGGCTGTCTGATACTCCTCACGGAAGTGAGCGCCGCACGATTCGTTGCGGTGGAGAGCGTCGATAGCCATCAAGCGGCCGATGGTGAAGAAGTCCTCAAGACGGAGAGCCTTCTCGAGCTCGGTGTTGAGGGTGTTTGCTTCGCCAGGAACGAAGAGGTTGGTGTCGAATTCCTTCTTGAGGGTATCGATTTGCTCGATAGCCTTGATAAGGCCTTCAGCCGTACGGCCCATACCAACGAGGTTCCACATGATCAAACCGAGTTCCTTGTGGATAGAGTCGGCAGAACGCTTACCCTTGATGTTCATGAGGCGATCGATGCGAGCGCGAACCTTCTTCTCAGCCTCAACAAACTCAGGAGCGTCGATAGTTGGGTGCTTAACCTTAATCTGGTCAGAGAGGTAATTTTGCATAGTGTAAGGCAAAACGAAGTAGCCATCGGCCAAACCTTGCATCAACGCAGAAGCGCCGAGGCGGTTACCGCCGTGGTCGGAGAAGTTAGCCTCACCGATAGCAAACAAGCCCTTGACAGAAGTCTGGAGTTCGTAGTCAACCCAGATACCGCCCATAGTGTAGTGGGAAGCAGGGAAGATCATCATTGGAGTCTTGTATGGGTTGTCGTCGGTAATCATTTCATACATCTGGAACAAGTTGCCGTAGCGGGCAGCGATGACGTCCTCACCGAGACGGTTGATAGCGTCGGAGAAGTCCAGATAAACGGCGTTGCCAGTACCTACGCCGAAGCCAGCGTCGCAACGCTCCTTGGCAGCACGGCTGGCGATGTCGCGAGGACAGAGGTTACCGAATGCAGGGTAGCGGCGCTCCAAGTAGTAGTCGCGGTCTTCCTCAGCGATTTCGGTTGGTTTGAGTTTGCCTGCGCGGATAGCCTCAGCATCCTCTTTCTTCTTAGGCACCCAGATGCGGCCGTCGTTACGGAGAGACTCAGACATAAGAGTAAGTTTAGACTGGTTCTCGCCGTGCTTAGGAATACATGTAGGGTGAATCTGAGTGAAGCAGAGGTTTGAGAGGTAAGCACCGTGCTTGTAGCACTGAACGGCAACAGAGCCGTTGCAGCCCATAGCGTTGGTAGAAAGGAAGAATACACGGCCGTAACCACCGGTAGCGACAACGACTGCGTGGGCAGCGTAGCGCTCGATTTCACCAGTGATAAGGTTGCGCACGATGATACCGCGTGCACGGCCGTCGACCATCACGAGGTCGAGCATCTCGCGGCGAACGTAGCTCTTCACTGTGCCTTTCTTGATTTGGCGGTTGAGAGAAGAGTAAGCGCCGAGGAGGAGTTGTTGTCCTGTTTGACCCTTAGCGTAGAATGTACGCGACACCTGAGCGCCACCGAACGAACGGTTGGCGAGGAGGCCTCCGTATTCACGAGCGAAAGGAACGCCCTGAGCCACGCACTGGTCGATGATATTGTTCGACACCTCAGCCAAGCGGTAAACGTTTGACTCACGGGAGCGGAAGTCGCCACCCTTCACAGTGTCGTAGAAC
>CAVAOU010000131.1:0-5593 GCA_963590085.1 Senegalimassilia sp.
GTGTAGAATTTTTTCATAACTTTTTAAATTAAAGTAACGGTTAACATTTTGCAAATGTATGCAATTTCTGCGATTACAAAATAACAACGCTATAAAAATCAGCGATTAGACAATAAAATCAGCCAATTGGGCGAATTTTTAGTGCATTGGCAACATAATCTGTTTGAATGAATATAGATGACTAGTTACATCGATGACACCAATAATTTGTGCACATTAGGGCTCTTTTGTGCATTTTTTTGAGACAAGATTTAATAAAGTCAGTTTTTTTGATTAAATTTGCAACCTATATGTAAAGTAACATATAGATAGTTTATAAAAACAATAAAATTAACCCGATAAACTATGAAGTTATTACAGGCGAAATTGGCAAAATACGACGCTCCCCAAAAAGCCAAAGCGGCAGGGGTTTACCCTTATTTCCGCAAGATTGAAAGCGAGCAAGATACCGAGGTTCTGATCAACGGCAAGAAAGTGCTGATGTTTGGTTCAAACAGCTACCTCGGCCTCACCAATCACCCAAAAGTCATCGAAGCAGCAGTTGCTGCAACAAAGAAGTATGGCACAGGCTGTGCCGGTTCACGATTCCTCAACGGCACCCTCGACATTCACGTTGCCTTGGAAAACCGATTGGCTAAATTCGTCGGCAAGGACGAAGCCATCATCTACTCAACAGGATTTCAGGTAAACCTCGGTGTTGCATCATGCCTGACCGGTCGTGAAGACTACATTCTTTGGGACGAACTCGACCACGCTTCAATCATTGAAGGCTGCCGTCTTTCACTCTCAAAGAAGATTAAATACAAACACAACGACATGCAGAGTCTCGAAGAGAAACTGCAAATGTGCGAGCCAGACAAGATTAAGTTGATTATCACCGACGGTGTGTTCTCAATGGAAGGCGACGTTGCAAAATTGCCACAGATTGTTGAGTTGGCAAAGAAATACAATGCTGCAGTCTATGTTGATGAGGCTCACGGCATCGGCGTGTTCGGCAACCAAGGACGCGGCACATGCGACCACTTCGGCGTAACCAAGGACGTTGATTTGATTATGGGCACATTCAGCAAGTCGTTTGCTGCCCTCGGCGGTTTCATCGCTACCGACTCGGTTACAGCCAACTATCTCCGTCACAACTCACGCTCATATATCTTCAGCGCAAGTATCACTCCGGCATCAACAGCAGCCGTGAATGCAGCGCTCGACATTATGGAAAGCGAGCCTGAGCGCATCGAACACCTCTGGAAGGTTACAAACTACGCTCTTGAAGGTTTCCGCAACATTGGTTGCGAGATTGGCCACACTTCAACGCCAATCATCCCGTTGTTCATCCGCGACAACGACAAGACGTTCGCCGTAACCCGCGACTTGCTTGAGGAAGGCATCTTCGTCAACCCAGTCGTTTCGCCGGCAGTACCTTCGCAGGACACTCTCATCCGCTTCAGCCTGATGGCCACTCACACCATCGAGCAAGTTGACCATGCCCTCGAAAGCATCCAGAAAGTATTCAAGAAATACGATATCATCAAATAAGCGATACCCGCTTATAGCAAAAAGAGGCGAAATCTTCAGGATTTCGCCTCTTTTCGTTTTTGTATACTGCACTTACTTGTTTGCCTCAATCAGGGCAACAAGTTGCTCTTTCTTCACAGTGCCCGACTTACGCGCCACTTCTTTGCCGTCCTTCACAAAAACGATTGTCGGGATTGCCATGATGGCAAACTTGGCTGCAACCTCAACGTTGTCTTCCACATCGCATTTGCGCACATCGACAACGCCATCGTATTCCTCAGCCAACTCGTCGACAATTGGCGACATCTTCTTGCACGGTCCGCACCACTCTGCCCAAAAATCAATGACTATAAGATTTTTCTGAGCGAGCAACTGCTCCATTTCATTATCGGTAAATTCTTTTGCCATAATTACATATTTCAGTTTTTAATTAATTTTTCTTGTCTCTCGATATTTCATATTTGATACCCAGGTCGTCCAACTGCATAATCAGGTTCTTTGACAGGCGCAATCTGCGTTCCGACGACATGGCAAATGCCTTGCTGTGGTGCTCGTTCATGATTGAGATACTCAACGGTGTGGCATCGTCATCCTTGACCAAGTTCTCGTCGAGAAGGGTTGCCAACGAATCTGTTTCCAAGTCCTTCTCCGTAACATTCAAAGTGATACCCTTGATTACACGGCCATGGATTTCGCTGAGCAACTGCACATTTTTGATTGTCATATATGTTTTGCCATTAAACCTACCTGAACGATAACCATAGGTCACAAGGATTGCATTACCTTTGATGCCATACTTGTTATAGTTGATAAAATCCTGATCGAACAGACGGATTTCAGCCGAGCCGGTGTAGTCCTCAATCTTGATGATGCCGAATTGTGAACCACGCTTAGAAATAAGGGTTTTCGCCTCAACGACAAGACCACCGATGGTGTATTCAGCCTCAGGATTTTGCTCCTCTGAGCCGAAATCCTTTGCCTTGACCGAACAGCCGAAAGTCAACTCCAGATAAAATGAATCCAGAGGATGAGCCGACAGATACATTCCAACAAGTTCCTTCTCATAGTTCAAGCGCTCAATGTCGGGCCACAGTTCGCGTCCGGGCATCTCAGGCTTTACAGTCTCGATTTCCTCGCAGTCGCCAAACAGCGAATTGACCTGATTGGCCTTGCTCGTTTGGTACATCTGTCCATAGCGAATCAATGCTTCGCTGAACGAAGGATTGGAGTCGTCGGCCTTGAAGTCCTCGCGTCTTACGCCCTCAAAGCAGTCAAATGCCCCGGAGAGAGCCAAGTTGTCGAGCACTTTTCGGTTGCACATGCTAAGATTGATACGCTCCACAAGGTCGAAGATTGACTTAAACTCGCCATGCGCGGCACGCTCATCGAGGATTGCCTGCACAGCATTGACGCCCACGCCCTTGATTCCGGCAAGGCCGAATCGGATTTCGCCAGCCTTGTTCACGCTGAACTTCGCGCGACTTTCATTCACATCCGGACCCTTCACCTTAACCTTCATCGACTTGCATTCGTCCATGAACTTGGTCATCTTGGTGATGTCGTTCAGGTTGCGACTAAGCACGGCAGCCATATATTCTGGCGGATAGTTCGCCTTGAGGTATGCCGTCTGGAAAGCCACCCAACTGTAGCAAGTGGCATGGCTCTTGTTGAAGGCATACGATGCAAATTTCTCCCAGTCAGCCCAAATTTTCTCGAGCACCTTTTCGTCGTAGCCGTTCGACTTGCCGCCGTTGATAAACAACGGTTTCAACTCAGCCAACTTGGCGAAGATTTTCTTACCCATCGCCTTGCGCAGACCGTCGGACTGGCCGCGCGTGAAGTTCGCCAACAAGCGCGACAGAAGCATGACCTGCTCCTGATAGACCGTAATGCCATAGGTATCCTTCAGATACTTCTCCATCACAGGAATGTCGTATTCAATCGGCTTTATACCCTTCTTACGGGCAATGAACTCAGGAATATACTCCATTGGTCCCGGGCGATAGAGGGCATTCATGGCAATCAAGTCCTCGAATGTGGAAGGATGGAGTTCGCGAAGATACTTTTGCATACCGGTCGATTCAAACTGGAACGTACCCGTTGTGCGTCCTTCGCAATAGAGTTCGTAGGTCTTGGGGTCGTCGATAGGAATATTGTCGATGTCCACATCTATGCCCCAACGCTCTTTGATATTTGTCAATGCTTCCTGAATGATTGAAAGTGTCTTCAATCCCAGGAAGTCCATCTTGATCAAGCCAGTCGACTCGATTACCGAGCCTTCATACTGAGTGACAAGCACTTTCTCGCCGTCCTTGTCGGTAGCCGTAGCGACAGGCACCCAGTCAGTGATGTCGTCGCGGCCGATAATCACACCGCAGGCATGCACGCCCGTGTTCCGGACATTACCCTCAAGCGCCAAGGCATACTTAAGCGTCTCCCTGACCATCGGGTCGCCGTAGCTCAATTCCTGCTGCAGTTCTGGCACAAACTGATAGCAGTTTTTCAGATTGACCTTCGGCGCCTTGCCGTCGACCTCAGGAAACTTGTCGGGAATCAACTTGGTAAGGCGGTCGCTCTCCGACAGAGGCAGGCGGGTAACGCGCGCCACGTCCTTTATGGCCGACTTGGCAGCCATTGTGCCATAGGTGATGATGTGCGCCACTTTCTCGGCGCCATATTTTGCCGTCACATATCTCAACACCTCCGCGCGCCCGTCATCGTCGAAGTCGATATCGATATCAGGCAAGGAGATACGGTCAGGGTTAAGGAAACGTTCAAACAGCAAGTCGTACTTGATAGGGTCTATCTGCGTGATACCCAAGCAATATGCCACCGCTGAGCCAGCAGCAGAGCCACGTCCAGGGCCTACCGACACGCCAATCTTGCGCGCTGCGACGATGAAGTCCTGCACAATAAGGAAATAGCCTGGGAATCCCATATTCTTGATTGTCTCGAGTTCGAAGTCGATACGCTCCCGCTGCTCTTCCGACAGGTCTTTGCCCCATCGTTTTTCAGCGCCCACATAGACAAGATGCCGCAGATAGTCGTTGTTGTCGACAAACCCTTCCGGCAGAGGGAAGTTAGGAAGAATCGGGTCGTGGTTGATGGAATAGCGCTCCACCTTGCTCAGCACATCGAGAGTGTTTGACAACGCATCCGGCACGTCGGCAAAGAGTTCGTTCATCTCCTCCTGCGTCTTCATCCACTCCTGCTTTGTGTAGAGCATTCGCTTCTCGTCGTCGAGATACGTACCCGTCGACACGCAGATGAGTCGGTCGTGGGCCTCGGCATCTTCCTCGTTGACAAAGTGCACGTCGTTAGTGCACACGAGTTTGATGTTGTGCTTCTGCGCCATCTCAATGAGAACCTTGTTCACCTCCTGCTGGAGCGGATATGCCTCGTGGTTGGCGCGCGGCACAGTGGCCTTGTGGCGCTGAAGTTCGAGATAGTAGTCTTCGCCAAACAATTCCTTGAACCAGAGAATCACCTTCTCCGCCTCGTCGATGCGCCCTGCCGTAATCAGTTTAGGCACCTCGCCACCAAGACACGCCGAACACACGATAAGGTCTTCGTGATACTTCTGCAACTGCGCCTTGTCGGTTCGCGGATGGAAATAGTAGCCATCGGTCCAAGCATTCGACACCAGTTTGATGAGGTTATGGTAGCCGTGCTCGTTCTTGGCAAGCACAATCAGGTGATAGCCTTTGTCCTGCTTGTCGCCACGGTCCTTCATGTCGTTTTTGGCGACATACATCTCGCAACCGATGATAGGCACAAAAATCTTGCTCTGAGCCTCCGCCAACGCCTTTTCGGCATCAGCCACCGCTGCGCTGTCGACCTCTTCAGCCGCCTTCAGTTCAGCAATCTGCTTCTTCAGTTGCTTTATCTCTCCGTCGGCATCAGAGTTTTTCTTCTTCACATAGTCAGTGAGTTCCTTGATTCCGAACATATTGCCGTGGTCGGTGAGCGCAATGCCGCGCATTCCGTTGGCAATGGCCTTGTCGACCAGAGCCTTTACCGATGCCTGGCCGTCGAGCACTGAATATTGGGAGTGGACATGTAGATGTACGAATGGTTGCAT
>CAVAOU010000132.1:0-5593 GCA_963590085.1 Senegalimassilia sp.
TCCTGACGCAGGTCGGCGGCGGTGAGGTTCTTGTTGCCCGATTTCTCCTGAGCCAAGGCAACAGCCTCTTCGAGGGTCTCAGCCACCACGTAGCCGCCTTCCGGAAGGAAGTAGGCAGGGATGCGGTGACCCCACCAGAGTTGACGGCTGATGCACCAGTCCTTGATGTTGGTCATCCAGTGGCGGTAGGTGTTCTTGAACTTTGCAGGGTGGAACTGGATGTCGTCGTCCATCACCGCGTCGAGCGCAGGCTTAGCCAACTTGTCCATCTTCAGGAACCACTGCATCGACAGTTTAGGCTCGATAACCGAGTCGGTGCGCTCCGAGTGGCCCACTTTGTTGGTGTAGGCCTCAACCTTCTCAAGCAGGCCAGCCTCCTGGAGGTCCTTCTCAATCTGCTCGCGCACAGCGAAACGGTCCATGCCCACATAGAGGCCGGCAGCCTCGCTGATGGTGCCGTTGTCGTTGAAGATGTCGATGCTCTTCAGGTTGTGCTTCTCGCCGAGCATATAGTCGTTGACATCGTGGGCAGGGGTCACCTTCAGGCAACCGGTACCAAACTCGATGTCCACATAGTCGTCCTCAATCACAGGAATCTCACGGCCCACCAACGGCACAATCACGCGCTTGCCCTTGAGGTGCGCGTTCTTAGGGTCGTTAGGGTTGATACACATTGCCGTGTCGCCCATGATGGTTTCCGGACGCGTAGTGGCAACAATGGCATAGCCGTCTTCGCCCACAATCTTGTAGCGGAGATAGTAGAGTTTGCCGTGCTCTTCCTTATATATAACCTCCTCGTCGCTGAGGGCAGTCTGCGCAGCAGGGTCCCAGTTGACCATGCGCACGCCACGGTAGATCAAGCCCTTCTTGTAGAGGTCGACAAACACGTGGAGCACACTCTTCGAGCGCACCTCGTCCATGGTGAACGCCGTGCGGCTCCAGTCGCACGAAGCGCCGAGTTTCTTCAACTGCTCAAGGATGATGCCGCCGTGCTCCTCTTTCCATTCCCACGCGTGCTTGAGAAACTCGTCGCGGGTGAGGTCGGTCTTCTTGATGCCTTTGGTAGCCAGTCGGGCCACCACCTTAGCTTCCGTAGCAATCGAGGCGTGGTCGGTGCCAGGCACCCACAGGGCGTTCTTGCCCTCCATGCGCGCGCGCCGCACGAGGATATCCTGAATTGTATTGTTGAGCATGTGTCCCATGTGGAGCACACCTGTTACATTGGGCGGCGGAATGACAATAGTGTACGGCTCGCGGCTGTCGGGAGTCGATTTAAACAAGTCATGTTTCAGCCAATACTCATACCATTTCCCTTCTACTTCCTCGGGACTGTACTTTGAAGCTAATTCATTCATATCGTTAATTCGTTTATACTTTTCTGAATAATGTGCGCAAAGTTACTCATATTAAGCGATATTTTCGATAAACGATTTCATTATTTCGATTTTTTTTGTTCCGTTTATGCCCCATTTTGTAACTTTGCACCAGACTAAAAAACTAAAATGATGAATAAATCTACTAAACTTTTTGTTAGCGCGTTGGCAGCCATCGCCCTGGGATTGGGCGTAGCCAATGCAACCGACTGGAAAAGCGCCCTCAGCGGTCTTGGTAGCGTAGTGAAAGAAACAGTTGCACAAAACACCACTATTACAGTTGCTTCGCTCGAAGGCACTTGGACTACTTCCGGTCCTGCCGTTGTGCTGAAGTCCGACAACCTGCTCTCTCAGGTAAGCGGCTCTGCCGTAACCACTGCAGTGGAGAAGAAAATCAAGCCTTACTACAAGAAACTTGGCTTGCTCAACTCTACAATGAAAATCGCCAGCGACGGCTCTTTCACCCTCACTCTGAAGAAAGTGCCCATCACAGGTACACTCACCCAGCAGAGCGACGGTTCTTTCAAGATGCAGTTGCTGAGCAAACTGTCAAGCCTCTCAAAGAAAGACAGTTCGTTTACCGTCTACATCCAGAAATCAGGCAACGAAATTTCCATGACTATGGACGCAAAGAAACTCCTCACCCTCTTCGAGGCCGTTTCAAGCAAGGCTGATTTGAAGACTCTCAACTCAATCACTTCGTTGCTCGACAAATACGACAACATCTGCGTTGGTTATCGCTTGAGCAAATAACCGATAACCCCCTGCATAACATACCCGTCCGCCGCCGCAAACCCGATTTGCCGCGGCGGACGTTTTTTTGTCCCTTATCCCGCCGTTTTGCAACGGCTTTCGCAAAAAACGATTAAATTTGCACTATGATGAAAAAGTTCCTGACATTACTATTGGTGGCAGTGCTGCTGTGCGGCTGCCGCACCGAGCGCAAGCACGAAGCCATGCTGCTCAACATCGAGGACGCTGACGGCTACACGCTCGTCACTATCGCCGACCCATGGCACTCTGGCAAGACGCTCCACACCTATGTGCTCGTGGACCGCGACAAGCCTGTGCCGGGCAATCTGCCCGAAGGCACGGTGGTGAAAGTGCCGCTCAACAAGGTATTGGTCTACTCCGACGTCTATGCCCGCCCGATAAAGGAACTGGGCTGCGCCGACGCTGTCTGCGCAGTGCTCGACGCGCAGTATTTCAAGACTCCCGAGATTGTTGCCGGACTGAAGAGCGGCAAGGTTGCCGACTGCGGGTCGTCGATGTCGCCCTCCACGGAGCGCATCGTCAGCGCCGCCCCCGAAGCGATGTTCATGTCGCCGATGGAAAACAGCGGCTACGGCGCTCTATCCAACATGGGCATACCCATCATCGAGATGGTCGACTACATGGAGGCGTCGCCGCTTGAGCGCGCTCAATGGATTGAGTTCATCGGACGGCTCTTCGGCAAGCGTCAGGAGGCTGAAGCCGTCTACGACAAGGTGACAGCCGACTACAAGGCGCTGAAGGCGCAGGCCGCCGACGCCAAGTCACGCCCTACGGTGATTTCGGAATATGTGATCAACGGCGTGTGGTATGTGCCGGGCGGCAAAAGTTACAAGGCTGCCCTCTATGCCGACGCGGCCGCCGCGTATCCGTGGGCCGACGACAAGTCGTCGGGCTCGCTGTCGCTCGACTTCCCGCGTGTGCTCGACAAGGCGCAGAATGCCGACTTCTGGCTCGTTACGGTCTACGGGCAGACCCTCGACCGCAAGACGATGCTCGGGCTTTATCCCCACAACGACAAGTTTCGCGCGTTCAACAACGGCGGCGTCTACTACGTGGACTCTGCCACGAGCGGACTGTTTGAGGAAACGCCGTTCCACCCCGAGCGGCTGCTCCGCGAATACGTGAAACTCTTCCATCCGGAACTGCTGCCGGACTACGAGTTGACCTACTACAAACCGATGGGTAAATAAGCAACGGCGATGAAGCGATATAGGATAGTAATGGCGGCGCTCGTCGTAGTGATTGCCGCGCTGGCGGTGGCTCTGCTCCTTGTGGGCACAGTGAGCATCCCGGCAAAGGAGGTGGTGAGCATCCTCTGCGGCACTCCGTCCGACTATGAGCCGTGGAACTTCATCGTGTGCGAAAGTCGCCTGCCGCTCATCGCCACGGCAGCCCTCGCCGGGGGCGCTCTTGCCGTGTCGGGACTGCTGTTGCAGACGCTCTTCGGCAACACCCTCGCCGACCCTTCAATCCTTGGCGTTTCCACGGGCGCAAGTCTTGGCGCCGGATGCGTGCTGCTGGCTCTCGGCGGCACGTTTACCACCGTCTTCGGAGCCGCCGCCGGCGGATTTGCCGCCACCCTCACGGGAGCATTCATCGGCGCCATGGCGGTGATGGGACTGCTGCTGGTGTTTTCCAACCTCGTGAAGAGCAGCACGATGCTGCTGATTGTGGGCATCCTCATCGGATATATCGCTTCGTCGGCAATCTCCCTGCTCAACTTCTTCGCCACTGAGGAAGGCGTGCACTCGTTCATGATTTGGGGACTCGGCAACTTCTCGGGCGTCACGCTCCGCCAGTTGCCGCTGTTTGCCATAGCCGTGGCTGCCGGGCTCGTGGCTTCGATGCTGCTCATCAAGCCGTTGAATGCGCTGCTCCTCGGCCGCCGCTATGCCGAAAACCTCGGCGTAAACCTTCAGACCACACGCAACTGGCTGTTAGTGGTGACGGGTCTGCTCACTGCCGTCGTAACGGCGTTCTGCGGGCCAATCGGCTTCATCGGACTCGTCGTGCCGCACATCACCCGCCTGGCTCTGCGCACCTCCGACCACTACCGACTGATTCCAGCCACCATCCTCACAGGCGCGGCAATTGCCTTGACCTGCACGCTGGTGAGCGTTCTGCCGATGGACAATGGGATGATTCCCATCAATGCCATAACGCCGGTTATCGGTGTGCCGGTAATTCTTTATGTGATACTCAACCGCCGTAAAATATTCTACTTCAACTGATGAAACCGCTACTGCAACTCAACGGCATTACCGCCGGCTACACTGTTGGCCGACACTCGACGGAGATTGTGACCGACATCAACCTGACGCTCTACAGCGGCCAGATGGTGAGTCTTCTTGGCGCCAACGGTGCCGGAAAGTCGACTCTGCTCCGCACGGTGGCGGGCACACAGCCGCCGCTGAAGGGCTCGGTCACGGTCGACGGCCACGACCTTGCGTCGATCAGCAGAAAGGCTCTGTCGCGGCTCATCAGCGTGGTGACCACCGACCGCACAATGGCGGGCGGACTGACGGTTGCCGAACTCGTAGGCCTGGGACGCCAGCCTCACACGGGCTTCATCGGACGCCTGGGCGACAACGACCGCGCTGCCGTGGCGGAGGCGATGCATGCTGTGGGCATCAGCCACAAGGCGGAATGCTTCGTTGCCGAACTCTCCGACGGGGAGCGGCAGAAGGCCATGATTGCTCGCGCCGTAGCGCAGGCCACTCCTATCATTCTGCTCGACGAACCTACGTCGTTTCTCGACGTGGCGAGCCGCACGGATGTGCTCCAACTCCTGCACTGGCTGGCGGCCGACAGCGGCAAGGCTATACTCCTGTCGTCGCACGACGTGGCGCTGTCGCTTGCCCTCTCCGACCGGCTTTGGCTGCTGCGCAACGACGGACATATCACGGAGGGGCAAACGGAGGACCTGATTCTCGACGGGCAGATGAGCCACCTGTTCAGCGACCGCAACGTGGCGTTCGACCTCTCGACAGGCGAATTTTGCGCGGCAATGGTCGGGGCGCAGAAAGGCGTAAACCTCGACTGTAGCGACACCAACCTGCGTCACTGGCTCGTCAATGCCCTCCGCCGCAATGGATACGCGGTAGCCGACAGCGCCGCCATAAAAATCACCGCCGTCTCCCCTACCGACATCCTTGTGGGCGACACCCGCTGCAACTCCATCGGGGCAATGCTCCACGCCCTCGGCACATCTGCCAACTAATTCCGATACAGCATAAAAAATGCGCCCCGGCTCGACCTCTGCCAAGCCTGGGGCGCCTGCGAATGGCTGTTACCACATTCGCTTACTTCTTGATAACCAATTTCTTGCCGCCGATAAGGTATGTACCGTTGGCGAGTTTTGCCTTTGCGTCGGCAGGGGTAATCTGCTTTGCCACGAGTTTGCCGTCGATGGTGTAGACGTCTACCGGAGTGTTGTCGTCAGCCGA
>CAVAOU010000133.1:0-5509 GCA_963590085.1 Senegalimassilia sp.
GTATAATGGTATCTTATAGTGTTTAGACTATTGTTACAATCTCGTTTTTAGCGGGGCAAATATAGTAAAAAAAGTTAAGTTTTCCACCTCCCCCCTTATTTTTTTGATTTTTTATGATTTACCTCTTCACAGAGGCAAATTCGGCTCCCCGCTACCCTACGAAGATGGCGAGGGCGATAAGCGCCAGCATGCCTATAATGAAGAATGAGCCGGCCATCAGTTTCAGGAATGTGGCGGCGCGGACAGACTTGCTGCGTGATGCCATAAAGAAGGTGTAGCCTGCCATAAAGACAAAGAAGTCGTCGATATAGCCGTACCAAGCCACATCGTAGTCGTAGGGCAACGCCACATAGACTACTGCTACAATCACTGCCAAAAGGCCAATGAGGAGGGAATTTTTGCGTGTCATATCTCTACTGATTGCGCAGGCTCGGTGAGCGCGTGATACTCACCATAGCCTGCATTTTTATAAATGTTGAAATCAATTGCTTTCTCAGGATTGTCCCAGAAGTGCATCGGGAAGAAATGCGCCACACGGAAGTCGCCGACAAAGATCTTCGCGCCTTCCTCATAGCCGTTGCCCTGCCGCGGGTCTACGGGAAACATTGCCGCGTCGATGTCGGCAACGCCAGCCGCCTTTATGTCGCGAAGGCATGCCCGAAACTGACCGCGCGCCATCTTTACGGCATCGGCGGGGGCATCGTCCTTCCATTGCCATAGGTTAAGGTCGCCAGCATGGAAGATTTTCTTGCCAGAGACCTCCACATAGGTCGAGATGCCAATGTCGGTCGACGGGAAGGCATGCACCTTGACGAGTCCGTCGTCGTAGACGTCGCCGCGATGAAGAAATACGGGGCTGAACGCAGGGTCGTCCTTGGGAGCATGGCGCCTATAGGCCGCACACTTCTCTATTTCGTGCGACAGGAGGAATTTGTGCTCCTTAAAGCGCTTGCCGAGGCTGAATATTGCCGGCACAAAATGGTCGGGATGGCGGTGGGACGAAAAGAAATACACTGGGCGCTGGTCGTCAAGACGGTCGACCACACCAGCGGGGTCCTTATAGTAGTCAAAAACGAGAACCGCCGAATCCGTCTCCACGAGGAATCCGCTATGGAATATGTAGGTTACCTTCATCCCTGCAATTGCTTCCACCCTATCTGGAAATAGTTCTTGTCGAAATCCGCAGGGCGCACAACCTCGCCGTTCCACACCACGAGGTCGAGGTCGATGGGGATTACGCCCTCCTGCTTGCTCAACTTGGTGCGTCCGTTTGCCACTTCGTAAAGTTTCAGCAACGCCTCAAACTTTTCGCGGCTGTCGTCGGTGTCGCCCACAAGCACGGCATTGAGGTAGTCGGCGTCCTTGCCGTTGGACGCCGGGGTGCTGTAGCATGCCGACGCACGCGCCGACTGCAACTTCCCAGACAGGAAGTCGATGCTCTTCTTCACTGCCTGCTCCCGTTCCCGGCAGTTGCTGCCTATTGAAATTACAACGCTATTCATTTTTTCTCTACACATTTTTCATCGACAAGCCAATGCGGCGGCGAGCCGAATCGATTGAAACCACGCGGACACGCACCTGCTGATGCAGAGCCACCACGTCGGAGGGGTTTGCCACATAGCGGTCGGCGAGTTCGGAGATGTGGACAAGTCCGTTTTCCTTAATGCCGATGTCGACAAACACGCCAAACTGGGTTATGTTGGTGACAATGCCGTTGAGCGTCATCCCTTCGTGCACGTCGTCGAACGAGGTGATTGACTCGTCAAACTCCATCACCTTGACCTTCTTGCGCGGGTCGCGTCCGGGTTTCTCGAGTTCTGCCATAATGTCCTGAAGTGTGAGCACTCCCCTATTGGCGGTGATGTAGCGCTGCAGGTCGATTTGTTTCTGCAACTGCTTGTTGTCGATGAGTTCGGCAACGGTGCAATGGCAGTCGGTGGCCATCTGCGTCACCACGGCATAGTTCTCGGGGTGGACGGCGGTGTTGTCGAGGGGATTGTCGGCGCCAGGAATGCGCAAGAATCCAGCCGACTGCTCAAACGCCTTAGGCCCGAGTTTGGGCACATTGAGCAACTCCCGTCGGGAATGGAAATCGCCGTGTTCGGCACGGTATGCCACAATGTTTTGCGCCAACTGCGGCCCGAGTCCGGAAACGTAGGTGAGCAGTTCCTTCGAGGCGGTGTTGAGATTCACGCCAACAGTGTTCACGCAACTCTCCACCGTGAAGTCCAGCGTCTTCTTGAGTTTCGTCTGGTTCACATCGTGCTGATACTGCCCCACGCCTATCGACTTGGGGTCGATCTTCACCAGTTCCGACAGCGGGTCGAGCAGCCGTCGGCCAATCGACACGGCGCCGCGCACCGTAACGTCTTTGTCGGGGAACTCGTCGCGCGCCACCTTCGACGCCGAATAGATTGACGCGCCGTCCTCGCTGACCACAAACACCTTCACGTCCCTGCCATAGCGCAGCGAGCGCAGAAAGCGCTCCGTCTCGCGACTTGCAGTGCCGTTGCCGAGGGCTATCGCGTCGATGCGATAGGTTTCAATCAGGTTGGTTATTTTTTTTGCCGCCATAGCCACATCGCTACGGGGCGGCGTAGGATAAATCACATCGTTGTGCAGGAGGTTGCCTTGCTCGTCGAGGCACACCACCTTGCAGCCCGTGCGGTAGCCGGGGTCGATGGCGAGCACACGCGCCTTGCCTAGCGGCGGCGCAAAAAGCAACTGGCGCACGTTTTGGGCAAACATCGAGATGGCGTTGTCGTCGGCTTCGTCCTTCGACGACGCGGCAAACTCGTTTTCTATCGAAGGCTTCACCAACCGCTTGTAACTGTCGGCAACCGCCTTCTCAACCAGTTGCGAAGCCCCGCCACGCGACTTCACGAAGCGCGAAGCGATCCGCTCCACGGCACGCTCCTGATCGATGGAGATATCCACGCGCAGGAAGCCTTCTTTCTCGCCGCGGCGTATGGCCAGAAGTTTGTGGGAACCGCAACGTTTCAATTGGGAAGAGAAGTCGAAATAGTTTTGAAAGTTTGCACCCTCTTCTTCCTTTCCCTTCACAACCTTTGCCGTAACAACCGCTTCCCTTGCGAAAGCCGAGCGCACGCTCTGCCGCACACCATTGTTTTCCGAAACCCACTCCGCTATGATGTCGAGCGCGCCCTGGATGGCATCGTCAGCAGAAGCGACATCTTTACCCACAAAGCGGCGCGCCACGGAGTCTATGCCGTCCTGACGCTGCGACATTATGATTTTTGCCAGCGGCTCGAGCCCCCGCTCGCGCGCAATCTCGGCACGCGTGCGGCGTTTCTGCTTGTAAGGCAAGTAGAGGTCTTCCAGTTCGGTGGCATTGCCTGCCGCGTTGATTTTTGCACAGAGGTCGTCGGTGAGTTTGCCCTGTGCCTCTATGGCCTGGCAGATAAACTCCCGCCGCTTTTCCAGTTCCACAGCCTCCTCGTGGGCGGTGGCGATGGCCTGTATCTGCAGTTCGTCGAGGTTGCCCGTAGCCTCCTTGCGGTAGCGGCTTATGAACGGGATAGTGGCGCCGCCATCGAGCAGAACGACCGTAGCCTCAACCTGACACTGCGACAAGGCAGTCTTGGCGATTATGTAATTGGCGATTCTTGCGTCCATCATTTTCGCTTTAGAGTGAACACCGTGAGTTCGGGGGTAGCGCCGATGCGCATCGGGATTCCCACCTCACCGGTGCCGATGTTTACGTAGGGTTTCTTGCCCTCGTCCTCAGTGAGTCCCTGCCAGTGCTTGTAGCGGAACACCGACGGCGAGAGTTTCACGCTGCCGAGGCTCAGCATCATCTGCATGGCGTGGGTGTGGCCCGACAGTGTGAGGTCGATGTTAGAGGTCTTGCTCACCACCTCATCCCAATGCTTGGGGTTGTGGGAGAGCAGGAGTTTGAACGTGCCGTCGTTAACGTCGGGATATGCCTTATCGAGGTCGCCATAGGTTGGGAACGGCGGCTCGCCCCAGTTTTCCACACCGATAACGGCGATGGAGTCGGAGCCGTGTTTCAAAAAGAAATGCTCGTTGCGCAGCAAGCGCCAGCCGAGACTGTCGCGCTGGATGCTCACGAGTTTGTCCATATTTACCTTTTTCGTTGACGCTGAAGGCCATTTGTAGTAGTCGCCATAGTCGTGGTTACCCAAGATGGAAATAACGCCGTCTTTCGCTTTGATTTGCTTGAGTATCGAAACGAAAGGCAGAATCTCGTCTGTTTCGCGGTTAACAACGTCGCCGGTAAACACGACAAGGTCGGCATGCTGGGCATTAATCTGCTCAACGATGTTCTCAACGATGCCAGTCGACTGGCCGTAGGTGCCAACATGAAGGTCAGACACCTGCAGTACGCGGTAGCCGTCGAAATCGCTTGGGAGGCGGTCAAACTGGAGTTGTACGTCGACCACATCCAACTGCCGCGGCGTTACGATTGCGCCCCACCACATCGTGAGGAACACAAGGCCGCCGACAATGGCGCCGACCAAGCGGCAACAACGCCAACTTTTTTGCTTCCAGAGCCGCGGCAAGAGCGAAATGCCCCAGGAAACCATATAGATGAGTTTGGCTGCCGACACCGACATTAGGGCAAACAAGCCCCACATCATACAGTCGAAAGCGCCGCCGCCAAGGGTCGACTTGGCGAAGCACGCCACAGCGATGAGAATAACATAAACGATGACCGACACCGCCACATGTGCGGCCGTCAGCCATCGTTTTCCTATTCCCTTCAATTGCCGGTAAATGCAGCCGTCGGTAAGCAAAAGTGCTACTGCGAAAGCAATTAGCGCAAAAACAGGAAGTCTCATAGATTAATCTTTATTACAATTCCCCCTTGGCTTTCAGTTTGTTGACCAAAGGATTAGAATACATCACGAGGATTTTCTCGCGCATAAACTTGTAGTCATCGTCGCTCAGTTCGAAGTCCACTTCTTTCTGCACCTTGGCGAGTTGTCCGCTGAGATAAGTCTCAAAGGTTTCCAACTCTTCCTTGTTGTACATGTTGCAGAAGCGGTCGGTGCCGAAGCGCTGGTTGAAGGCGATGTAGTTACCCGGATAGATTCTGTAGTTGGCGTGGATCTGCGCGTCGATAATCTTGCACACCTCGGCGAGCACTGCCTGCTTCTCAAGTCCCTGCAGTTTCTCGAGTTGCGGATTGATGCAGTCGGTAAACGTGAAATGCACGCGACCTTTGTTTTGAAGCAATCCGGTTTCCATACTGAAAAGGTCGTCGCGCTGAGTCTTTTTGAAATTAGGGTCTTTGTCTTTCAAAAGGAATTCGCGGGCCTTGAGGTAGTCGTTAGGGTCCAACTCGTAACTGATTGCCACTGGCATCAAGTTGAGTTCCATAAGGTTTTCAAGGGTCGACTTTCCGCCCTTGATTGCGAGCATCTTGATGAGGCTCTCCTGAGTGCCGTCGCTGCTGTCCTTGGCGCGACCCTGCCGCTGGGCAATCCAGATTGACTCATGTTTCTGGGTTACAGCGAAATGGAAG
>CAVAOU010000134.1:0-5485 GCA_963590085.1 Senegalimassilia sp.
GTATCCATGTGCTTGGCTCCGCTCATGTCGAAATGCAGCACGGGATGCTTCACCCAATCCTTCTCATAGTCGGCTATGGCAAGTCCTTCGAAGAGTTCCTTCTTGCCAGCAAAATAGGCATGCAGTGTGGACGCGAAGAGCGACTTGCCGAACCGTCGTGGGCGGCTCAGAAAAACATAATTCATGCCCTTGTCCCTAAAATCTACAATGTACTTTGTCTTGTCGATATACAAGTACTTGCCCTCGCGAATCTTCTCGAAGGTTTGTATTCCAACCGGATATTTGTTCACTATTTCTGCCATAACCGTACAGTCTTTCGTTTCTCTCCGCTAAGTTATGAATAATTTTCGCATTATCGCATTTTGCTCACGCTAAAAATGGAATTCGATGCGGAGGCCGAGGTTGTGCTCGGCATAGTAGACGTTGCACGCATAAGCCAGGGCTCCGCTGTTACTTTGATGTGCCGGTTTTGCGGCCGGAGGCGTCGCGGTAGGTTGTGGTGCCGGAGTTGTCGGTGCGCGATGTGCCGGTTTTGCGGCCAGAGGCGTCGCGGTAGGTCGTGGTGCCGTAGCGGTCGGTGCGGTCGGTGCCAGTCTTGCGGCCCGCCTCGTCGCGGTAGGTCGTAGTGCCGTAGCGGTCGGTGCGCGACGTGCCGGTCTTGCGGCCCGTTTCGTCGCGATAGGTCGTAGTGCCGTAGCGGTCGGTGCGCGACGTGCCGGTTTTGCGGCCGGAGGCGTCACGGTAGGTCGTAGTGCCGTAGCGGTCGGTAGTGGCGGTGCCGGTCTTGCGGCCGGAAGCGTCGCGATAGGTCGTGGTGTTGCTTTGCGCCCAGCAGCCCATGGCGGCGAGCGACAGGAGGCATAGAGCCATGATGCGTCGTGTGAGTTTCATAAATTCCATCTGTTTGTTTCTGTTACCAAAGGTATTGCATATCAGCGAGAAATGCAAGCGCCGCTTGTTAATATTTGTTTTGCGACCTGCTCTTGCGATGCAAAATTTGCCAATTTAGTTAAAATAGTTTCATTTTGACGCCGTAAGGCAAAAAATCATTACTTTTGCCGTCGAATTTAAATTAAAGTGTAACGAATGAAAAAGATTTTACTGTCTTTAGCCGCGTTTGCCCTCTCGTTGACGGCAGGCGCGCAGGTGGTCTACCAGACTGACTTCTCTACGGAGGAGGAGTTCAACAAGTGGACCGTGATTGATGCCAACAGCGATGGCACTACCTGGAAATTTGACGCCGACGGCTCGAATTCCAAGGTCTACTATCCCTATTCGTCGGTCAATGCAGCCGACGACTGGTTGATTTCTCCGGAACTCACCGCTGCCAAGACTGGCAAGGTGATGATCAACTACACCGTCTACGGTACAAGTTACGGTGAGAAGATGGAAGTCTACACTGGTGCAACTACCACTACTTCCGACATGACTCAGCGTGCAAGTTACGACAAGATCCTCGGCCAGCGCACCACCGACTATTTCTTCCTCGACGTGACTGAGGGCGAAACCTTCCGCGTGGCGTTCCGCGCAACCAGCCCTGCCGACACTTGGCGCTTCTACATGTGCGAATTCATTGTGAAGCACATCGACAAGGTTGTTGACCTGTCGGTCGACAACGTGATTTCGCCAGTATCGGGCAATGGCTTGACCGATGCCGAAACGGTGAAGGTCAACGTGGTGAACAACGGCACAGATGCTTCTGAAAACTTCAAGGTGGCTTACAAGGTCGACGGCGGCGAACCCGTTGTCGAGGACGTGGCAGCAACCCTTGCAGCAGGCGAGTCGATGGAGTATACCTTCGCAACTAAGGTCGATCTCTCCACACCGCGCCACAAATACACCATCAAGGCTTATGCCATCGATGCCAACGACATCAACAACAGCAACGACACCACAACCGTTGCCGTGCGCCACAGCGCTCCTGTGACTCCGCCTTACAAGATGGGCTTCGAGTCGAATGAGGACACCGACGACATCGTCTACTACAACCTCAATGAGGATTCCGGCGACTGGGGCGTCTACACTTCAATGTGGATGAACATGGCTCGCACTGGTTATTCTTGCCTTGCCTACAACTACGACAGCAACAACGACGCCAACGACTGGGCAATCCTCGACCCAATCAAAGTTGATGCGGGCAGTTACGTGCTTCGCTACTGGTATTCGGGTTCCGACGGCCACACTGAGAAGTTTGGCGTGTACTGGGGTAACGGCAATACGCCCGACGACATGACCAACAACCTCGAGAACCTGGAAGCCACTCAGGGCGCATACCAGGAGTCGTTCAAGATCGTTACGTTCGACGAGCCGCAGACCATCTACCTCGGCTTCTACTGCTACAGCGACAAGAACGAAAACTGGCTCACCATCGACGACGTGCAGTTCTACAAGGCATCGAGCGATGCTGTAGACCTCGTGGCAAGCGAAATCAGCAAGCCTTACGACTATGTTCGCACTCCAAACAACAGCAATGTTGACTTCGAGATCCAGAACGTTGGCATCAAGGACGCTGAAGGTAAGGTGCTCGTTTATGTTGACGACACCCAGAAGGCTGAAGTGGCCCTCACAATGAAGGCCGGCGAAATCAAGAACCTCACCGCCAATGGCGTGCTCGACGGACTTGCTGAAGGCACCCACACTGTGAAGGTGACCATCGAAAGCGCCGACGACAACGAGCCAAGCAACAACTCTGTAGAGAAGACCATCACTGTGCTCGGCACAGCGCAGAAGTTCTACGACTTTGAGGACGGCCAACTCCCTGCCGACTTCACCTACTACGCTCAGGACGGCGGTACAGTCAACGCCAGCGCAGGCGAAGAGTTCAACGAATATGGTTGGGGTATCTTCAACATCGAGAACCACGCAATGCTCGGCGAGCACCTTCTTGCCGGTACAAGCTGGATCGACGGTGTCGACAAGGCAGACCGTTGGGTTGTGCTTCCTCGCGTCAACGTGACAGGCGACAACGCTTACCTCGTTTGGGATGCAAACTCCTACAACCCATTCCACCTCGAAACCTACCGCGTGAAGATTTCCGACGGCTCGGGCGACCCAGCCGACTACTGGTACTCTACCGAGAAGGAATACAACAACGAGAGCGTAACTCCTAAGACCCGCGGCCTCAGCCTCTCTAAGTACAAAGGCAAGGACATCTACATCGCGTTCAACATCACAACCAAGATTGGCGACGCACTCTGCCTCGACAACATCGGTATCTACGGTGACGTTTGCGACGGTGTTGACAGCATCAGCGACAACAGCGGCATCATCTTCGTAGGCGACAACTACATCGGCGCTGCCGGTGCGAAGAGCATCACCGTGGCTGACGCAAGCGGCCGCATCGTGGCAAGCGTAAATGGTGACACTGCCGACACTACTGGCCTCCAGGCTGGTGTCTACGTAGGCGTTGTGAAGTTTGCCAACGGCGCAGTGAAGACTACCAAGTTCGTGAAGAAGTAATTTGGATATACATCGGGCACACAAGCCCGCAGTGACTCAATAGCAGAGCCGGCGTTGCAATCGTGCAACGCCGGCTCTTTTTCTGTTTGTCGGGCAGGCCGAAAGTATGCCGCAAGTGAAGTCGCGCGCCTCGAAGATGGCGCAATGTCTATAACCCCTGGCTTTAGCCTGGGGCTGGGCACTCGATCAAGTAATTGCGTGCTGTAAGTACGCAACCGCACCGACCAAAGCCTTTCGCACCTGTCGTGCCACTTACAGGGCACAAGTTGCTGATTACCAGCCGCCCCAGGCTGAAGCCTGGGGTTTTGGAACATAGCGCCTCTACGAGGCGCTCTCCCTCGCTGGCTGGGAGTTATGCCCGGGCTTTAGAATGTGAATTTCTCGAGTTTGAGTTTGCCGAGTTTTTCCATATTGCCTACGTGGAGGGCGAAATGAGGCGCTGCGGAGTGGGCCGCGAGGGCGGCTTCGTCGCGCCAGGTCTCGCAAATCATCAGCACGTCGGGACGCGTTGCACTCTCAAAGGCATCGTAGGCGATGCAGCCTTCATCGTTAAGCGATTTTTCAACCAGGGCTTTTGCCTCGGCGAGCAGCGCTGCCTTGTTGTCGGCAGACACTTGGATAAATACATTTAGTCGTATCATAATGCAGTATGTTTAGGGTATCACTTTAAAACGCTTCCTCGCCTCCGGGCGGCTGCAGTAGTTGAAGTGCCACCACTCCGACGGTAGGGGAGTGAAGCCAGCCTCCTTCATCACGCTGCGCAGCAGGCGGCGGTTGTCGCGGTCCTGCGCGGTGATGCGTCCCGACGCTACGAGAGTGCCCTCGTTGGTGATGTGGGCGGCTGGACCAAGGTGGTCGACGGGCGTGCCCATCGACAGCGGATTGCCGAGGCTGTCGGCTATGCTGATGTCCACCGCCAGGCCGTAGTTATGGAGGCCGCCGCCGTGGGCGGGATTGGAAACGTAGCGGTCCTTGTTGGTGCCTTTGACCACGTCCCACATCTGCTGTTGCACCGACATCGGCCGTGCGGCGTCGTAGACGATGAGCCTATAACCGGGATGGCGCTGGCGGAGCAGACTTTGTGCCTTCAGGAGGCATTTCATTGCCACGGGGTGGAGATACGCCTCGCGGAGGTCGTTGTAGAGCACACGACCCACGAAATTGTCGGCGCGGGCATACATCAGGTCGATGATTATCGACGGGTCGCGCTCGGCGATGTTCTCGTAGCCGAGCGAGTCGAGCAGCAGGGCTGTCTTGCTTTTTGCGGGCATCGGTTTCGCCGCTGTGGCATGCTTCTCCGCCGCTGCGGGAGCCGTCACTGGCGCAGCCTTCTGCCTGCCCGTGCAGGCAAGCATCAGCGCAAGGGTCGTTATCGCAGCAAAATGCTTCAAAGTCATGGGTTCTTGATTATTTCTTCACGCGGTGAGTGATGCGGAGCACATTCTTGGAGTAGTCAATCTCCACCTTGCCCAGGCGGCTGAGCACCGACTGTCCGAGCAGGAGCGGAGCGTTCTGGCTCTTCACCACCGAAGCCTTCACGTTGTCCAGACTCAGCCCGCCGAAGTTAACGTTGCGGAGGTTGAGCATGGTGCCCTCGATGATGTCGCCGTTGGCGGTCTGGTAGTTCTTCGAGCCGACCACATCCTTGGCGCTGAGGTAATTGTTTTTGAGCATGAACGAAGCCTCGACCGACGACATTGTGATGTCGGACGCGCCCGTGTCAAACACGAAGTGGAGCGGCAGACCGTTGATGTTGCATTTCACCTTGTACACGCCGCTGTCCTTGGTCATCGGCACTTCAACAGTCTCCTCCTGATAGTCGGCATTGTTGTCGGCGTCTTCGGCGTTGAACGCCTTCACGCGCTCCTCCACCTTCTTGAAACCGTCGAGTTGGCGCAGGGAGTCGAGGTCACTGTCGCCCTCGAGTTTCGCGAGGTTGCAGAATCCCTTGTCCACCGCCTTGTCGAGCATCGCAATCGCTTCTTGCTTGTCGCCGAAGAGCGCATGGTAGCAGGCAAAGTTGTAG
>CAVAOU010000135.1:0-5454 GCA_963590085.1 Senegalimassilia sp.
TGTATATCCCCGGCAGCGGAGAACTGATGGTCTATGCGGCGGCGTTTATCGGCGCGCTGGTAGGCTTCCTGTGGTACAACGCCTATCCTGCACAAGTGTTTATGGGCGACACCGGCAGCCTCACCCTCGGCGGCATCATAGCCGTGTTCTCCATCCTCATCCGCAAGGAGTTGCTCATCCCGATACTCTGCGGCATCTTCCTGATAGAGAACCTGTCGGTGATAGCGCAGACAGCCTATTTCAAGTACACCCGCCGCAAGACGGGCACCGGGCGTCGCATCTTCAAGATGGCGCCGCTCCACCACCATTTCCAGAAACAAGGCACCGGCGACAAGGGCGTGCTCTGGCAACACCCGTTCAACGCCATCCCTGAGTCGAAAATCACCGTTCGCTTCTGGATTATAGGGATATTTCTTGCTATATTGACATTCATAACTTTAAAAATACGATAATGACTCGAAGAATTGCAGTACTTGGCGGAGGAGAGAGTGGCGTAGGCGCCGCAGTCCTCGCAAAAGTAAAAGGAATGGACGTATGGCTTTCCGACATGGGAAGCATTGCCGACAAATACAAGGCACGTCTTGACGAGTACGATATCAACTGGGAAGAAGGCCACCACAGCGAAGAGCGCATCCTCAGCGCCGACGAAGTGGTGAAGAGCCCAGGTATCCCCGACACGGCACCAATCATCCAAAAGATAAAGGCGAAGAGCATCCCGGTGATTTCCGAGATAGAGTTTGCCGGCCGCTACACCGATGCCAAGATGGTTTGTATCACCGGCAGTAACGGCAAGACAACCACCACGATGCTCACCTACCACATACTCAAGGACGCTGGCCTCAACGTGGGCTTGGCAGGCAATGTGGGCATGAGCCTCGCCTATCAGGTGGCCACCGCGAGCCACGACGTCTACGTGATTGAGTTGAGCAGTTTCCAACTCGACAACATGTACGACTTCAAGGCCAACATCGCGGTGCTGCTCAACATCACCCCCGACCACCTCGACCGCTACGACCACAAGATGCAGAACTACGTGAACGCCAAGTTCCGCATCATCCAGAACCAGACGTGGGCCGACTCGTTTATCTTCTGGGAAGACGACCCAGTGATAGCCGAGCAACTGCGCCACATCAACGTGACGGCAAAGATGCTCCCGTTCTCCGAGCACAACGAGGAAGGCGCTAAGGCCTACTGCGAGAACGGCGAACTGATTTTCAACGCCGAGGGCGCCACCGACTTCGAGATGCCCGTGAGCGAACTCTCGCTCGCCGGCCTCCACAACCTCTACAACTCGATGGCAGCCGGCCTGTCGGCATCGCTGCTCAACATCAAGAAAGAGGTGATACGCAAGGCGTTGTCCGACTTCCAGTCGGTTGAGCACCGCCTCGAGTATGTCGACACCATCAACGGCGTGCGCTACGTGAACGACTCCAAGGCCACCAACGTTAACTCCTGCTACTATGCCCTCGAGAGCATGAAGACCCCCGTGGTGCTCATTCTCGGCGGCAAGGACAAAGGCAACGACTACTCAGAGATAGAGCCGTTTGTGCGCGAGAAGGTATCCGCCATCGTGTGCATGGGCAAGGACAACGAGAAGATCAAGACATTCTTTGCAGGCAAGGTGCCTGTAATCGCCGACACCCACAGCGTTGGCGACGCCGTGAGCGAAGCCACCCGGCTCGCCAAGGACGGCGACACCGTGCTGCTGTCGCCCTGCTGCGCAAGTTTCGACCTCTTCAAGAGTTACGAAGACCGCGGCCGGCAGTTCAAGGACGAAGTGAGACGACTGAAAAAATAAAGGGAAGGGACGCAGACAATGGCAGAGACAGCAATCAAGGCCAAGACCAAGGCCACAGGCAAATCCAACACCTACATCATCGGCATCTACATCACACTGTTGTTGGTGTCGGTAGTGGAGAGTTACAGCGCATCGAGCCGCGAAATCGTGGGCAGTGCGCTCGGCCCGATGTTCAAGCAGTTGCTGTTTCTGGCGATAGGCGTAGGAATCATGATATTCTGCGCTCGCCTCAACTACGTGCGCTATATCAAAGGCGGCATCGCGTTCTGCTTTTTAACCCTCGGCCTGATGCTCTATGCCAACTTCTTCGGCAAGACCATCAACGGCGCCCAGCGCGCCGTGCATCTGTTGGGATTCACGCTGCAGCCGGCGGAGTTTGCCAAGTTGGCGATAGTGTTTGCGCTGTCGCTTGTGATGGCAAGCAACATCGACCGCAAACTCGGGCGCATCAAGGACGCCGGCATGTGGTGGTCGCTTGTCATCGTAGCCGTCTTCAGTTTGCTGCTGGTGATGCAAGGCATGACCAACACCCTGCTGTTTATCTGCGTGAGCATGTCCCTTCTGGTTATTGGTAAAATCAATTACAAGCGCTTCTGTATAGCAGCGATGGCATCCGTCTTGATTTTTGTATGCGGCTATGCCATTAAGCAGAAAATCGAATCCTCGTCGCTCGACGACCTCGACAAGACCGAACAGGTGGAGGACGGAGGCAAGAGCCAACTGCGCGACAAGACGTGGCAGGCGCGCATCGACCGCTACATCCAGCGGTGGAAGACGCCGATGTATCTGGAGCCGATATCGTCGACCAACGACCAGGAGATGTACTCCTACATGGCGCAGGCCAACGGCGGCATCATGGGTGTGATGCCCGGCAACTCGCGCGAGTGCAGCCGCCTGCCGCTGGCATTTTCCGACTATGTGTTTTCCATCATCGTGGAGGACCTCGGACTTATCGGCGGAGTGGTGCTCATCATAGTTTACTTCACGCTGCTGACCCACGCCGGCGGAATAGCCCGACGGTGCAACCGCGCGTTTCCCGCCTTTCTGGTGATGGGCGCGGCGGTGATGATAGTGCTGCAGGCATTCTTCCACATAGCCATCAACACTGGAGTGTTCCCCGTGTCGGGACAGCCGTTGCCGCTGATATCCAAAGGCGGCACGTCGGTGATAGTGACCAGCATAGCCTTCGGAGTGATGCTCAGTGTGAGCCGCACAGCCACGCAGAGCGACAAGGCTAAGGACGCACGCCACGAGGACGAGGCAATGCCAGAGCGCATGCGTGTAGCCAACCCTACTAAAGACAAATAAAAAGAACAGGCAGCGGGGACCACTCCGCTGCCACTGAAACTACAGGATATGAAGAAAAAACTGAATGTGCTGATTAGTGGAGGCGGAACAGGCGGACACATCTTCCCCGCCCTGTCGATCGCCAACGGCATCAAGGAGCGCCGCCCCGACGCGGAGATACTCTTTGTGGGTGCCGAAAACCGTATGGAGATGGAGAAAGTGCCGGCTGCCGGCTACAAGATTGTGGGTCTGCCCGTGAGCGGCTTCGACCGCAAGCACCTGCTGCGCAACTTCAAGGTTGTGGCGCGCCTGCTCAAGAGCATGCATCTGGCAAAAAAGATACTCAAGGACTTCAATCCCGACATTGCCATCGGCGTGGGCGGCTACGCCAGCGGCCCGATGCTCAAGGAGGCGCAGAAGCGCGGCGTGCCAACGCTCATCCAGGAGCAGAACTCCTATGCCGGGGTGACCAACAAACTGCTGGCGCAGAAGGCTGAAGCCATCTGCGTGGCATACGACGGCATGGACAAGTTCTTCCCCGCCGACAAAATCCTCGTCACGGGCAACCCTGTGCGCCAAAGCATCCTCAACTGCCCGCTTTCGCCCCAGGAAGCCCGCCAGAAATTCGGCCTCGACCCTGACAAGCGCACCATCCTCGTGGTTGGCGGCTCGCTCGGCGCCCGCACAGTGAACAACTGCATCGCAGCGGCGCTCGACACCATCAAAGCCACCGACGGCGTGCAGGTGATATGGCAGACCGGCAAGATCTACGACTCCCAGGCACAAGCCACCATGGCAGAGAAGAAGCCCGGCAACGTGGTGCAACAAGCCTTCGTGACCAACATGGACGAAGCCTACCGCGCCGCCGACCTCGTGGTGTCGAGAGCCGGCGCAAGTTCGATTTCCGAACTCCAGTTGCTCGGCAAGGCAGCCCTGCTGGTGCCGTCGCCCAACGTGGCTGAGGACCACCAGACCAAGAACGCCCTCGCCCTGGTGGAGCGCAACGCCGCCGTGATGGTTCGCGACGTAGACGCCGCCGAGAGCCTCGTGAAGGAAGCCCTCGCCCTGGTGAAGGACGACAAGCGCCTCGCCACGCTCTCCGACAACATCGCCAAGATGGCACACCGCAACGCCGTGGCCGACATCGTGGACCGCGTGATGCAGATTGTGGGACAATAAAACTGACCGTACAAAACAAGAAAAGATGACTGAAAAGAAACAATACAAAAGCGTATACTTCGTGGGCGCAGGCGGCATCGGCATGGCAGCCCTCGTGAGATACTACCTGTCGAAGGGGTTGAAGGTGGCCGGCTACGACCGCACCCGCACCGACCTCACCGACGAACTGACCAAAGAGGGAGCCGAAATTGTCTACGACGACAGCGCCGCCCTCATCCCCGACTATTGCCGCGACAAGGACACCACCCTCGTGGTCTACACCCCCGCCATCCCCGCCGCGCATCCCGGACTGACATATTTCCGCGACGGCGGCTTCACCGTGATGAAGCGCGCGCAGGTGCTCGGCCTGCTCACCCACGAGTCGAAAGGCCTGTGCTTCTCCGGCACCCACGGCAAGACCACCACATCGAGCATGGCAGCCCACATACTCCACACCTCCAAGATAGGCTGCAACGCCTTTCTTGGCGGCATTCTGCGCAACTACGACAGCAACTTCATGCTCAGCGACAGCAGCCCCTACACAGTGATTGAGGCCGACGAGTTCGACCGCTCGTTCCACTGGCTCAACCCCTACATAGCCGTGGTAACAGCCACCGACCCCGACCACCTCGACATCTACGGCACCGAAGAAGCCTATCTGGAGAGTTTTGCGCACTTCACCGAACTCATCCAGCCCAGCGGCACACTAATCTGCCACACGGGCCTGAAATTGCGTCCACGGCCACAGGAAGGCGTGACCGTGTACCACTACTCGCGCAATGAAGGCGACTTCCATGCCGAGAACGTGCGCAAGGGCAACGGCGAGATAGTGTTCGACTTCGTGAGCCCCAAGGGCCGCATCGCCGACGTGAGTCTCGGCGTGCCCGTCGACATCAACATAGAGAACGCCGTGGCAGCGATGGCAGTGTGCCAGTTGGCAGGCGTCGACGACGACACCATGCGCCAAGCCGTAGGCACCTTCCTCGGCGCCAAGCGCCGCTTCGAGTTCTGGCTCAAGGAGCCCGGCGACCACGGCAAAGTCATCATCGACGACTATGCCCACCACCCCGACGAACTCAAGGCCAGCATCCGCTCCGTCAAGGACCTCTATCCTGAGCGCCGCCTCACCGTGGTGTTCCAGCCCCACCTCTACACCCGCACCCGCGACTTTGCGCCCCAGTTTGCCGAGGCATTGTCGCTGGCCGACGACG
>CAVAOU010000136.1:0-5453 GCA_963590085.1 Senegalimassilia sp.
GTGTCGCCCTTGCGCACCACACCCGATGCCACCTTGCCACAGAATCCGCGGAAGTCGAGGTTAGGACGGAGCACATACTGCACCGGATAGCGGAAATCGCTGTAGTTGCGGTCGAGGTCGATGGGCACTGTCTCGAGATAGTCGAGCAGGCACTTGCCGTCGTACCACGGAGTGCGGTCGCTCTTTGCCACCACATTGTCGCCGTCGAGAGCCGACAGCGGGATGCATGTTACGTCGGGGATGCCGAGAGGAGCGACAAAGTCGTGGAAGTCTGCCACAATTTTGTCAAACACCTTCTTGTCGAAGTCCACAAGGTCCATCTTGTTGACGGCGAGCACAAGGTGCTTGATGCCGAGCAGCGAGATGAGATAGGTGTGGCGGCGGGTCTGGGTGATCACGCTGGTACGGGCATCCACGAGGATGATAGCAGCGTTGGCTGTAGAGCCGCCGGTAATCATGTTGCGGGTGTACTGCTCGTGTCCCGGGGTGTCGGCGATGATAAACTTGCGGTTGTTGGTGCTGAAATAGCGATAAGCCACATCGATGGTGATGCCTTGCTCGCGCTCAGCCTTAAGGCCGTCGAGAAGCAGGGCGTAGTCGATATGCTCGCCTGCGTTGCCCAGGCGCTTGCTGTCGCGCTCGAGGGCATCCAGTTGGTCTTCATAGATTTTCTTGCTGTCGAAGAGCAAGCGGCCGATGAGGGTCGACTTTCCGTCGTCCACGCTGCCGGCGGTGAGAAATCTCAACAGGTCTTTCTGTTCGTCCTTGTCGAGAAACTCCTTTATATTCAGTTTTGAATTGTTGTCCATTGTCGTTGTCTTAGAAATAACCTTCACGTTTCTTCTGCTCCATACTTGCCTCCTGGTCGAAGTCAATCACACGGGTGGTGCGCTCACTCTTGGTGGTGGTCATCATCTCCTCCACGATTTTCTCGATGGTGTCGGCTTCGCTCTCGATGGCGCCGGTCAATGGCCAGCAACCGAGGGTGCGGAAACGCACTTTCTTCATCTGGATTTTGTCGCGGTACTGCTCTGGCAGGCGGTCGTCGTCGGGCATGATGAGGTTGCCGTCCATCTCCACTACTGGGCGTTCCTTGGCAAAGTAGAGAGGCACGATTGGAATGTTCTCCAAGCGGATGTACTGCCAGATGTCGAGTTCAGTCCAGTTCGACAACGGGAACACGCGGATGCTCTCACCCTTGTGGATGCGGGTATTGTAGATGTCCCACAACTCCGGGCGCTGGTTCTTAGGGTCCCACTGGTGGAACTTGTCGCGGAACGAGAAGATGCGCTCCTTGGCGCGGCTCTTCTCCTCGTCGCGGCGGGCGCCGCCAAACGCTGCGTCAAACTTGTACTTGTCGAGGGCGTGAAGCAAAGCCTGCGTCTTCATCAGGTCGGTGTGCACCTTGCTGCCGTGGGTAAACGGGCCGACGCCTGCCTTGAACGCTTCCATATTTGATTCCACGATGAGGTTCCAGCCGTATTCCTTGGCATAGCGGTCGCGGAACTCTATCATTTCCTTGAATTTCCATTTCGAATCGATGTGCATCAGCGGGAATGGCACCTTGCCTGGTGCAAACGCTTTTTCGGCAAGACGAACCATCACTGACGAGTCCTTTCCGATAGAATAGAGCATCACAGGATTCTCAAATTCCGAGGCTACCTCACGGATGATGTAGATTGACTCGGCTTCAAGTTCCTTGAGATGACTTAAATTGTAGTCAGACATATCTATATATTGATTATTTTGTTATTTCTTTCTTTACTTTCGGGAGTATTAACTCCAGCAACTTCTCCACCGACTGCTCTACCGTCAGTTTCGAGGTGTCGAGGGCGATGGCAGGGTTTTCGGGCGCCTCAAACGGTGCCGAGATGCCTGTGAAGTTCTTGATTTCGCCACGGCGCGCCTTGGCATAGAGTCCTTTCACGTCGCGCCGTTCGCACTCCTCGAGCGGTGTGCTCACAAACACTTCCACGAAGTCGTCCTTGCCGATGATTTCCGATGCCATCTCGCGCAGTTGGTTGTTGGGGCTGATGAAGGCGGCAATTGTGATGATGCCAGTGTCGACAAACAGGCGTCCCACCTCGGCAATGCGGCGGATGTTTTCCACGCGGTCCTCTGCCGAGAAGCCGAGGTTGTTGTTGATGCCGCTGCGGATGTTGTCGCCGTCGAGGATGCGGCAGAGCAGCCCGCGCTTGTGGAGTTCGCGCTCCAGGGCTATCGCCACCGTACTCTTGCCGGAGCCGCTGAGGCCCGTAAACCAAAGCATCATGCCGCGCTGGCCAAGGAGCGTCTCCTTGTCGGCACGGCTAAGCATTCGGTCGAATATCGGATAAATATTTGTTGCTTTCTGTTCCATAATCGTTTGTTTAGAAATCCCAAAACAGCGGTATCAACGTCACCGACAGCACGAAGGCTATAATATTGAGCGGCAGGCCCACCTTCACGAAGTCGGTAAATTTATATCCGCCAACGCCCTGCACGATGAGGTTGGTCTGATAGCCGATTGGCGTGCAGAAACTTGTCGATGCGGCGATGCATATCACCACAAAGAACGGCATCGGGTTCACGCCCAACTCGTTGGCCACCGAGAGCGCTATCGGGAAACTCAAGGCTGCTGCGGCGTTGTTGGTAATCAGTTCGGTGAACACGTTGGTGATTACAAACAGCACGGCGAGCACACCGTAAGGGCCGAGCGTGTCGGTCAGCGAGATGATGTAGCGGGCAATCATCGGAGCCACGCCTGAGTTGTAGATGGCCTTGCTGATGGCAAAGGCGCAGGCAATGGTTACGAGGATGTCCCAGGAGATGTATTTGGTGTACCGTTTCGGGGGAAATATCTTTGTCCATGCCATTATGATTGTGGTCACGCAGGCAAAGAAAAACATGTCGAGATGGACGCTCGGGAAGAGCGTCTTCATGGCGGGCAACTCCCCTATCGTAGCGCCCACAATCATAAACAGCAGCAACGCTATAGCGAGGGTGCGCTTGAACGTCGACTCCTTGGGCACGTCATCCTTGCCGTTGGCCACCATAAGGAATACACGCGAGTCGCCCCACGTTGGGATAAACTGCTCGTCGGCCCAAAGCACGAGGGTGTCGCCCTCAAGCAGGGTTATATTGTCGATGTCGCCGCCGATGGGCTGGCCGCCGCGGCGCACCTCCTTGACATAGGCGCCGTAGTGGCGCTGGAAGTTGAATTCACCAAGTTTTTTCTTGATACCCGGGAAGCGCGCGCCGAGAATCACCTCCACGCGATGCAGGTTCTGCGCCTGCGCGTCCTCCTCCTTGTCGAGGTTGTCCTCGCGCGAATTCGGCAACAGCCGTTTCGAGAAGACAAAAAGGTAAATCAGCCCCACTGCGCAGATAAACACGCCTACCTTGCCGAGCTCAAACATCGAGAAGCCCTGATAGCCGGCATCCACAACCATGCCGTGCACCACGAGGTTGGTCGAGGTGCCAATAAGCGTACACATGCCGCCGAGGATGGTGGCATACGACAGCGGGATGAGTAACTTTGTGGGCGGCATCTTCACCTTCTCCGCCCAGCGTTTCACGATTGGCGCGAAGATTACCACAATCGGGGTGTTGTTGAGAAAGGCGGAAATGAAACTAACGGCGGGAAGCATGCGCATCTGCGCCTTCACCATCGAGGTGTGGCGCTGCGGCAGAAGCCTTTTTACGAGCACATTGAGCGCGCCCGACCGTCTGATGCCCTCGCTCACGAGGAAGAGCAATGCCACGGTAATCATGCCCTTGTTGCTGAAGCCTTCGAGCATCTCCTTGGGCGTGATAATGCCGGCACAAAGGAAGATGACGGCGATGCTGAGCATAATCAAGCCCGGACGCATCACGTCAAAAACCAGGGCGACAAGCATTGCCACCATACAGATGATTACAAATATTACCTCAAACGGCATTGGTTTCGTCTAAAAAGTTAATACGTGCAAAGTTACGAATTTTTGGTCAATTTCTCACAACCCGACGGCCTCTAATCGCCACAATCGGCGGTTGGCAGCACTCGGTCAGCGAATGTTGGTCAACTTGTGTGTTTGCAGCGACAGCCGCCATTGCGGGTTGGCAAGACAAGCGTCAATGCACTGCTGCACAGCCTTGCGGTTGCTCTCGGCATCGCCGCTGTCGCAGGGCTGGAGGAAGCGGTTGGCTGTGGCTATATTGTCGTAAACGGACAGATTTTGCCCCACATAGACCACTTTCAACTCACTGCATTCGCGCAGCGCCACTTCGGCTCCGTCGACAAACGCGTCCTTCGGCGACAAGGTCACCCAATCTACATTTGCAGGCAGCGGATGCGTTCCGTTGGTCTCCACAGCCACAAACCGCCCGGTTGCCTTGACCATGGCAACAAGTTCGGCAGTAAGAAACAGCGACGGCTCGCCGCCCGTCATAACCACGTGTCGGCCAGGGTATTTCCCGATTTCCGCAACAATCTCCGCTGCGGTCATCATCACGCCCTCTTCGTGCTGGGTGTCACAAAACGGGCAATGCAAGTTGCATCCCGAAAAGCGCACAAACACCGACGGCGTGCCCGTGAAGAAGCCCTCACCCTGAAGACTATAGAATATTTCGTTAATCTTAAACCGTTTCTCCATCGCAATCGTCAACAACATAGGTAGCGATATTGCCTTCCGACTCCTGCACACTCACCTTGTAGCATTCCGCAATCTGGTCGCAAATCCATTTCGCAATGTTTTCGGCGGTGGGGTTAAACGGCAGGAGTTCGTTGAAATTGCCATGGTCGAGATAGCCGTGGATTTTCTCCTTGATGTGGGTGAAATCGCACACCATCCCGTTGCGGTCGAGCGTTGCCGCGCGGCAGAAGATGGTCACAATCCAGTTGTGGCCATGCATCTGGGAGCACTTGCTCTCGTAGTCGAGTTTAAGGCTGTGGCAGCCCGCTATTTCTATTCTTTTTGATACGTAGTACATTCGCAAATTTATTTCAAACTACAAAGATAATGCATACTGTAAAAAGTGCAAAATTCAAATACACTTCCTTTTCATTTCTCTCGGCTTATGCTATCTTTGCACGCAGAAAAAAACGAACTCATGAACAATAAAGCAAAAGGATATTTCCTGGGCGCGGTAGCGGCTGCCACCTACGGCATGAACCCGCTGTTTGCACTTCCACTATACTCCGACGGCATGGACGCCGACTCCGTGCTGTTTTTCAGGTATCTTCTCGCAATTCCGATACTGGGACTAATGCTGAAAATGCGCGGACGCAGCCTTGCCATCACCCGCAAGGAGGTTGCTCCGCTGGCTTTCTACGGCGCGATGATTGCCATCTCGTCGTTGGCGCTGTTTCTCAGTTACAACTATATGGGCGCAAGCATCGCCTCCACACTGCTGTTTATCTACCCCATCCTTGTGGCGCTGATAATGGCTGGACTGTTCCGCGAGCGCATCAAATTGGCCACAATCATCTGCAT
>CAVAOU010000137.1:0-5390 GCA_963590085.1 Senegalimassilia sp.
CCTTTACAAGGCGCGCATTTTAATGAGACTCCTATGAGAAAAGCGACCGAAATAATCTCCAGGCTGAAAGAACATCAGTCAACATCACCATCAAAATGGCGTGAAAATGCAGAATGGCGAATGCAAAACAAATCATGGCTTCGTCACTCTCAACACATTGCAATGATGATGCTTGACAAGATGGACGAATTGGGCATGACCCAAAAACAGTTGTCAGAACTTATGGGTTGTAGTCAACAATATGTTTCCAAGGTCTTAAAAGGTCAAGAAAACCTTTCTCTCGAAACCTTGGACAAAATTGAGCACTGCCTTCAAATCTCCATTTTGGGATAGCGCATGGCAAATTGCCGTTGTCAGCGGATTTCGCGGCGGCGCTTCACTTCCTCAACGTCGCGCCAGATGTAGAGTTTGTCGCTCGGACGCACACGCTCGTCAACCTTGATGGAGAACCGCTCGCCGCGCACTGTCTTCTCCACCGGCTTGAGGTCTACGCGGATCTCTTCCACGGTCATGATCACAGCACCCGTCGTTGGTCCGGAAATCACGATTTCGTCGCCCACGTGCAACTCGTCGTTCTCCATCTGGAACTCAGCCACATGGATATTCGAGAAATAGCGTATGCCCTTTGCCGCATACACCTTCACGCGCGTAGCCGACGAGCCGTACTTCGACGTCCATTCGCCAAGGCGCTGGCCAAGATAATAGCCGTTCCAGAACCCGCGGTTAAACACCTTGTTGAGGCGCTCGTTCCACGCCTTGACCATCTCCTCGGAGTAGGTGCCGTCGCAGCAGGCACGGATGGCCTCATTGTAGCACGACACCACCGTGCGCACATACTCTGCGCTGCGGGCGCGCCCCTCAATCTTGAACACCCTCACTCCGGCATCAATCATCTTGTTCATGAAGTGGATGGTCTTCAAGTCCTTAGGCGACATGATATACTTATTTTCGATGGCAAGGCTGTCGCCCGTCTCGCGGTCGGTAACCTCGTAACTGCGGCGGCAAATCTGCGTGCAGGCGCCGCGGTTGGCTGATGAATTCATCTCGTGCAGACTGAGATAGCACTTGCCCGACACCGCCATGCACAGCGCACCGTGGCAGAACATCTCGATGCGCAGGCGCTCACCGTGAGGGCCGCGAATGTCGTCGTTCTGGATGGTGTCGTAGATGCCAGCCACCTGCGTCAGGTTGAGTTCGCGCGCAAGCACAAGCACATCGGCAAACTGCGCATAGAAGCGCGCCGCCTCGCTGTTCGACACATTCACCTGCGTGGAGATGTGCACCTCCACGTCGATGCTGCGAGCGTAGAGGATTGTGGCCATGTCCGAAGCGATGATTGCCGAAATCTGCGCCTCCTTGGCGGCATTGACAATCTCGTGCATCAAGGCGATGTCCTCATCATAGACAATCGTGTTGACCGTAAGGTAACTCTTCAACCCGTTGTCGGCGCAAATCTGCGCAATCTTGCGGAGGTCGTCGGTTGTGAAATTGTTGGCTGAGCGGGCACGCATGTTCAAGCCCTCAATGCCGAAGTAGATGGCATCGGCACCGCCCTGTATCGCCGCATAGAGCGACTCGTAGGAGCCCACCGGCGCCATTATCTCAAAGTCTTTTCTATTCATATCGTCGAATTCTACTGCAAAGATAGCACTTTTTACTCTCACATCCCCCTATCTTCCAATCCCATCGGCAAAATGTTAGGGAGAATCCGCGGAGTTTTGTAACTTTGGGAATTAAAATCCGACTCATTATGAAACGACTCGCTCTCGCCTGGCTGCTCTTTGCAGCGGTGCTGCCCGCGGCGGCACAAACCACAAAAGAAGAGATGCTGGCTTCGCCTGAAAAGACTGCCGGCGTTTACTACGCATATCCGGCGCCTTCGTCGACCGACCACTACACCAAGGCTCCGAAGGGCTACACGCCTTTCTACATCAGCCACTTCGGCCGCCACGGCTCGCGCTATCTCATCTCCGACTCCGAATACACCGCGCCTATCGCCGTGCTCGAAAAAGCGGACAAAGCCGGGGCGCTCTCGCCTCTCGGCAAGGATGCACTCCAGCGACTGCGCGACATCTATGTGGAGTCGGCTGGTCGCAACGAGGACCTCTCGCCACTTGGCGTGCGCCAGCACCGTGGCATCGCCGAGCGCATGTTTGGCGCCTTCCCGGAGGTGTTCAAGGGCAACCGCAGCATCGAAGCACGCTCGTCGGTGATACTGCGCTGCGCCATGAGCATGGCTGCCTTCGGCGACCGTCTCAAGGAACTCAACCCGCAACTGAAAATCTCCTACGAATCGTCGCAAAAGTATATGCCCTACCTCACCGGCCGCACCGATGAGGCCAACACCTTCTGCAGCAAAAGCGGCCCATGGCGCGCCGCCTACAACAAGTTTCGCGCCGAGCAGACCCATGCCGACCGCTTCGTGGACGCCCTGTTTTCCGACAAGGCATACGTCGACCAGTACGTTGAGCCGAAGGAACTGATGTGGCAGTTCTACTGGGTGGCTTCCGACCTGCAGAACATGGAGACCAAGATCCGCCTCTACGACCTGTTCACCCCCGAAGAACTCTTCGACCTGTGGCAGTGCTTCAACTACCAGTTCTACTCCACCTGCGCCAACCACGCCGACTCCAACGGCGCCGTGCGCGACAGTTACAAGTCCCTGCTGCGCAACATCATAGAGAGCGCCGACGCGGCAATCGCCGACCCAACGCAGGCGGCAACCCTCCGCTTCGCCCACGACTCCAACATCACTCCGCTGGCAGCCCTGATGGGCATCGAGACCTACGACGTGGCGCGCCGCGACCCCGCAACGCTCTACCAGTACTGGACCGACTTCAAAGTGTCGCCGATGGGCGCCAACCTGCAGATAGTGTTCTTCAACAAGAAAGGCGGCTCCACCGCCGACATTCTCGTCAAGGTGCTGCTCAACGAGCAGGAGGTGCACATCCCCGTAGCCACCGACTCGTTCCCCTACTACCGATGGAGCGACGTGCGCACCTATTACGCCAAGGTTGTGGGCATGTAGGCCTTTTTTGGCGCTCCGTGGCGTGAGAATAACGAAAAATGCTTATTTTTGCGATTATGAATAATCAGATTAACGAAATCCAAGACGAAATTATTGACGAATTCAGTGGCTTCGGCGACTGGATGGACAAATATTCCTACATCATCGAGATGGGCAACGCGCTGCCGCCTATCGACGAGCGCCACAAAACGCCCGACAACCTCATCGAGGGCTGCCAGAGCCGCGTGTGGCTCAACGCCGAATACAAGGACGGACGCATCCATTTCGAGGCCGACAGCGACGCCATCATCGTGAAGGGCATCATCTCGATGCTCGTGCGCGTGCTCTCCGACCAGACTCCCGCCGACATCCTCGACGCCAACCTCTACTTCATCGACAGCATCGGCCTGACAGAGCACCTGTCGCCAACGCGCAGCAACGGCCTTCTCGCCATGGTGAAGCAGATTAAGATGTACGCCTTGGCCTACAAAACCAAAGAACAGGAAAAGCAATGAAGCAACAACTCAAAAACCCGTGGGTCATCGTGACGATTGCCGTCACCCTGATTGTGGCAGTGCTCTACGCCGCCCTCCCGCTGTTCTCCCTCCCGCTGTTCGGATTCAACTACGGATGGGACTATGTGCGCACATTCTTCAACATCGGCAAGCACATGGAGATGGTGCCGTTCCTCATGCCGTTTATCGGCTTCGTAGGCACGGTGGCATGCCTGCTCACCAAGAGCCGCGGCCCGCACATCCTGTCGGTGTCGTTCACCGCGCTGCCGCTGATGTTTTTCGGCTACTTCGTCTACATGATTGCATCCTATCCGCAGGGCGAAATCCTCGGCGAGCACTTCGAGATGGTGTCGATTCTCACCACCCTCAACTGGTCGGTGTGGCTCTGCCTGGCTTTCTCCGTAGTGGCTTTTGCAGTGGCTTGCGCCTATGTGTATCTCGAAAACAAGAAAACGAAATCCTAAATAAAACTAAGTATGTTTACATCTCATCCAAAGGGACTGATTCCCGCCGCCCTTTCCAACATGGGCGAACGCTTCGGCTACTACATCATGGCAGCCGTGCTGTCACTGTTCCTCTGCTCGAAATTCGGTCTTAGCGACACCTCGGCAGCAACAGTCTATTCGGTATTCCTCGCAGGCATCTATGTGTTGAGCCTCGTGGGCGGTATCATCGCCGACCACACTCAAAACTATAAAGGCACCATCATGACGGGTATCATCATCATGGCACTCGGCTATGTGGCGCTCGCAATTCCTATCACCGCCACAAGCAGCAACCTCACTATGCTGCTCGTGCTCACTTGCGTGGCGCTCGTGCTCATCGCCTTCGGTAATGGTCTGTTTAAGGGCAACTTGCAGGCAATCGTAGGTCAGATGTACGACGACATGGAGGCAAAGGCTGCCGCTGAAGGTCCGGAAGCGCTCAAGAAGGTGCAGGGCAAGCGCGACACCGGCTTCCAGATTTTCTATGTGTTCATCAACATCGGCGGCTTGATCGCTCCGTTCATCGCTCCGCTTCTGCGCAAGTGGTGGCTGGGCATCCACGGCTACAAATATGTGGCTGAACTGCCGGCTCTCTGCCACCAGTTTATCAGCGGCAATCTCATGCCTGATCAGTTGAGCAACATGCAGAACTACATGGCTCAGGCGGGCATCGACGGCGAAATCACAGCCGACGCTTGCCAGTCATATCTTGAGGTGTTCAACCAGGGTGTGCACTTCGCCTTCATCGCTTCGGTGGTGGCAATGCTCATCTCGCTGGTGATTTTCTTCGCAAAGAAGAACCTGTTCCCTACTCCAGGCAAGAAAGAAAAAGCCGGCTCTGTGGTCTACACAGCAGCAGAGAAGGCCGCTATGGCAAAAGAACTCAAACAACGCCTCTACGCCCTGTTTGCAGTGCTCGGCGTTGTGATTTTCTTCTGGTTCTCGTTCCACCAGAACGGCGTGTCGCTCTCGTTCTTCGCGCGCGACTTCGTGCAGACGGGCGAATTCCCGCCTGAATTCTGGCAGGCTGTCAACCCATTCTTCGTGATTGTGCTCACACCGGTAATCATGCTCATCTTTGGCGCACTCAGCAAGCGCGGCAAAGAAATCTCCACACCGCGCAAAATTGCCATCGGCATGTTTATCGCAGGTTTGGCCTACGCCTTCCTCGCAATCTACTCCTACTCCGCTGGCTATCCTTCTGGCGAAGCGTTTACAAGCATCGAGGCTGGTCAACGCGAATTGATGAAGGCCGGCGCTTGGGTTATGATCGTGACCTACTTCCTGCTCACCGTTGCCGAACTCTTCATCTCTCCGCTCGGACTCTCGTTCGTGTCGAAGGTGGCACCGAAGAGCATGCTCGGTCTCTGCCAGGGTCTCTGG
>CAVAOU010000138.1:0-5387 GCA_963590085.1 Senegalimassilia sp.
AAAATCACCGCCAACGTATATACTCCGGCAAACTATGATGCGGTGCGGAAATATCTTGCCCTTGTGGTCACTCATCCCAATGGCGGTGTGAAAGAACAGGTAGCCGGGCTTTACAGCCAGCTTATGCCGTAACAAGGATACGTGTGCTCGATATCCAAACGGATGATCTGAGGCTTTTATCACTTGGCGGAGATGCCGATACTATGGGAGCTATCACTGGAGCAATAGCAGGAGCTTACTATCACCAAATGCCATATACTTCATATACGTTTGCTATGGATAAATTGCCGAACGACATCAAAGAGTTGATAAGCAGATTCGATGATGAATATGATTGATGTGTGAATAGCAAAATAGCCGACTCGTTGCGAGCCGGCTATTCTTGTCTCTCTTTACTATAGAGGTAGTTCTACCCTATTTTACTTGTTTAAGAACTTTCTTGTCTATTTCAACTGGATATTTCTTGTGAAGTTCGGCATTCCATTGCTTCTCAAGGTAATTCTGATAGTCTGCCACGACCTGTCCACGGACATCACCCACTTCTTCCGGTTTGGCAACCAACTTGCCACCAAACACGAAGTAGTCTTTGTATTTGTCCTTCTCTTTGGCAACGACCTTCTCACCGCCAAACATTTCAGAATCGACTTTCGCATTTTCGCCCTTGGCGGCAAGCACACGTGTCACCTTGAGATTCTTGCCAAGTTCCTTGCGAAGAGCTGTAACGATAGTATCTGACCCAAGTTCTGCGATGCGCTGCTTTGCTATGCGGGTAATCGAGTCGCCTGTAGTTTCAACAAGATATCCTTTGTATTTAGGAGCGTCCCATTTGTATTCCGAACGATGAGCCTCGAAATAAGACTTCAATCCCTCGGTATCGGTTTGTGCTTTCTGCCAAACGTTGCGGTTGCTTACTTCGAAGAGCAACATTCCATCACGGTATTCACGCACGAGATTTCCGAAATCCGTGTTGTTCTTCTCAAGTTGCTGCTTCTCATATTCAAGCGCCACTTCACGTTCAGTGTCATTAAGGCGGGCATCAATAAATTTATAAGCCTGTTCGCCTGTCATACGGCCCGGACGTCCCATTCTTGTGATAAGTTCCGACAACGGATATTTCTTTCCGGCGAGCGTAAACAATTGCTCATTGGAATTAAGATATTTGTCGATAAACTTATTGTCGAGGCTATCTGGGAGTGTTACTTCCGCTTTCAAACGCTTGATGAGTTTCTCGTTTTCAGAGAGTTTGTATTGCTTAAGCAGTTGTTCAACCTTTGAATCAACTGCGACATTGCCACGCATACCTACGATTCCAGTCAATTGGTCGCGAACGGAAGCATAGTCGCCAACTGAACGCGAGTCAAGTTTTTTAACGATATGAATACCGTATTGAGTTTCAAACGGCTCTGAAATTTCGCCTTTGGCAAGTTTGAAGGAAACTTCATCAAACTGTGGTACCATACGGCCATGACCGAAATACGGCAATTTACCACCCTGCTTTGCAGAACCTGGGTCTTCCGATTCTTTCATTGCCACCTTTTCGAAATTAGCACCACCTTTAACCACATTGTAAATGCTGTCCATCTTATGCTTCACTTCAGCTTTCTGCTCATCAGTAGCATTTCGCGGATAGAGTTTCAGAATGTGCTCAACAAGCACTTCACCCTCATCAGGACGCACATCGAACGTCTTGACGATATGCCATCCGAAGTCGGTGATAAACGGCTCGCTCACGCTTCCTACAGGAGTGTTATAGCAAGCATCCTCAAACTGGTAAGGGAAACGGCCTACAGAAACATACCCCATCGAGCCGCCATTTTGCACAGCACTGCGGTCAATGGAATATTTTATCGCCAACGAATCGAATGGTTGTCCAGCAAGAATGCATGAACGCAGACTATCCAAACGAGCCTTGTTGCTTGCATTTTCTGCAGCAGTTTTTCCCAATGGCAACATTATGTGGCTTGCAAGCACATTGGTCTTCATGCGCTCGTAAAGCATTTTTCGCATATTCTCTTCAGCCACAGTGTCGCGGAGATATGGCATCGCCAATTCATTGCGATAGCCTTCATATTCCTTAATGAACGCCTTTGTCGTGTCGATTCCAGCAGCCTCAGCGTCAGCCACCTTCAACTTATAGGTCGTAAACATGTCAACATATTTCTCCAATGGCTGTTGGGCAACCTGTTGCTGGTTGTTTTTGTGGTACATATATTCAAATTCCGACAAAGTAACAGGTTTGCCGTTTACCTTCATCAGAACAGGATCCTTCTTGGAGGCGGCAAAAGCGACAAAGCATCCCGCTACCAAAGCAACTCCTACAAATAATTTTGTCTTCTTCATTTTTACTCTTTCATTTAAAATGACACAGAGATATAACGTTATCTTTGGGATAAAATTATATCTCTGCGCTATTTTTATTGATATGTTAACATTTCATAGGCTACTGACGCGAATAGTTAGGCGCCTCGCTGGTGATTGTAACATCATGCGGATGGCTTTCCAAAACTCCAGCATTGGTGATGCGTGTGAATTTCGCATCATGGAGTTTTTCGATATTTGCAGCACCGCAATATCCCATCCCAGAGCGCAAACCGCCGACAAGTTGATAAATCACTTCATAGAGTGTCCCCTTGTAAGGCACACGTGCAGCAATTCCCTCTGGCACAAGTTTCTTGACATCAGTTGTTCCAGACTGGAAATAACGGTCCTTCGAACCGTTCTCCATTGCCTCCAACGAACCCATGCCGCGATATGACTTGAATTTACGTCCATTGAAGATAATCGTATCACCAGGAGCCTCCTCAGTACCAGCAACGAGCGAGCCAATCATCACGCTGTATCCACCGGCGGCAAGAGCCTTCACGACGTCGCCAGAATAGCGAAGACCGCCATCGGCAATCAACGGCACACCAGTTCCTTCCAAAGCCTTTGCAACATCGTAGACAGCCGACAATTGAGGCACACCCACTCCGGCTACCACACGTGTTGTGCAGATAGAGCCAGGGCCGATACCCACCTTGATAGCGTCAGCGCCAGCCTCGACAAGCATTTTGGCTGCAGCACCAGTTGCAACGTTACCAACAACAATATCCACATTAGGGAATTTTGCCTTTGCCTCTTTCAATTTCTCGATTACATATTTTGAATGGCCATGGGCAGTGTCAATTACAATGGCATCTGCTCCGGCATTAACCAAAGCCTCCATGCGCTGAAGAGTGTCGGCAGTTACGCCCACACCGGCAGCCACACGCAAACGGCCCTTAGAGTCCTTGCAAGCCATTGGTTTGTCCTTGGCCTTGGTGATATCCTTATATGTAATCAAGCCTACAAGTTTGTTGTCCTTGTCCACAACAGGCAATTTCTCGATTTTGTGCTCTTGGAGAATCTTCGCTGCCGTTTCAAGGTCGCTTGTCTGGTTGGTGGTTACGATGTTTTCTTTTGTCATCACCTCGTCGATGCGCTTCTGCATGTCTCTTTCAAAACGCAAATCCCGGTTAGTCACGATACCAACTAAATGGCCATCATCGTCGACTACCGGGATTCCACCAATTTTATATTCTGCCATTATATCGAGGGCATCGCTGACCGTTGACCCACGCTTAATGGTCACAGGGTCGTAAATCATACCATTTTCAGCACGCTTCACAATAGCGACTTGTCGCGCCTGCTCCTCGATGCTCATGTTTTTATGAATCACTCCGATACCACCCTCACGAGCAATTGCAATTGCCATCTGCGATTCGGTTACGGTGTCCATTGCTGCCGTAACAAACGGGATTTTCAATTCAATGTTGCGTGAGAACTTAGTCGAGAGTTCGACTGTTTTTGGGAGAACTTCTGAATAGGCGGGAATTAGAAGCACGTCGTCAAACGTGAGCCCGTCCATCACTACTTTATCTGCAATAAATGACATAACGGTTGAAAATTTATTGCATGCAAAGATAGTGCAAATCTGCCGAACAACAAATAGCCGACATGGGATTTTACCGTTTTTTAATCAAAGATTTTTGATGTGATTTAATTCCACAAAATTGGCACATTTTGCAGTTATTATCTCTTTTAGTATATTTGCACACAGAAATTAACGCAAAATAACCAAATATGAAAAAAATTGTAACCCTATTTGCAGTAGCCATCCTGGCAATTGCGTCCGTGGCACCAGCATCGGCTCAACTGAAATTCGGTCTTAAGGCCGGTGTCGCTGTCAACAGCATTAAATTCCAATCTGACAATTGGAAAGAAACTTTCGCATCAAGCAACCGCGCTGGCTTCACTGGTGGCGCCATGGTTGAGTTCACCGCACCTGTGCTCGGTGTTGGCTTCGACGCGTCTGTAATGTACGTGCACCGTTCCAACTCAGTTCCTTCTGAAGTGACAGAGCAAACCGACGGCAAATTCAGCACATCACGCGACTACATCGACATTCCTCTTAATGTAAAGTGGAAATTCACTATCCCTGTGATTTCAAGTTTTCTCAAACCATACATCGCAACAGGTCCAAGTTTCGCATTCCGCGTAAGCAAAAATGACTTCAAGGAATTTGTAAACCAACAGAAATGCGACATTTCCTGGAATTTTGGTTTCGGTGTAGAGGTTCTTTCCCATGTCCAAGTCGGTGCAAGCTATGGCCTCGGACTCAACAACACTCTTGACAAGCTCAAGATTCGCAATTCGAGCACATCGGCAGGCATTGAAGGCAAGAACCGTTACTGGACAATCACTGCTGCATATCTTTTCTAAGAGATAGCAAGTCAACCTTTTAATCGGCATTTCACGGCTTTTAACCCTATTGGGGTTCCGTAAATGCCGATTTTTTTTGCCCAAACTGAATTATTTGAGTAGTTTTGTAACCTCAAACGATAAAAAATAATTATGAAAAAACTATCATTCATCATAGTCGCATTCTTGGCAGTTCTCGGCACATTTCAAGCATCAGCGCAGATGCGTTGGGGCGCAACAGCTGGAGTCGACATTACTGGTATGAAATGGAGCCAGACCTCATTCCGCGACCAGAAGTTCAAGACGACCCAATCAGTCGGCTACACTGCTGGCATCATTGGCGAATACGAGATTCCTGGTATCGGATTTGGCATCGACCTCGGTTTGCAATATGCTCAACGCGGAGCGACAATGAATCTTGGAGATTTCAAAATTTGGAACAGCGACGGCTATGGCAATGAGCGTTCTTATCTCCACTACCTCGACATTCCAATCCACTTGCGATTTAAATATTCAAACTTGAACGGCTTTGAGCGTAAATTGTGCCCTTTCGTTTTTGCGGGTCCTGACCTCAGCATCCTATTGGCACACAATAAGATTGAGAAGGACGGAGAAGCGGCATTCACCTATCGCCCCGTACAACTCGGACTGGAAGTTGGTGTCGGAGC
>CAVAOU010000139.1:0-5270 GCA_963590085.1 Senegalimassilia sp.
GGACAGATGCGCGTGCCGTTCACCATCGATGCTCACCGCTCGCCCCACCAGCAATACTTCGCCAACCGTTCGTTCATTGCCAAGCAAGTGGGCAACGTGCGCGACGTGGGTTTGACGCTCGGCTACAAGATTGACGGCCGCCTGCCCATAGTGCTCGACGCCGGACTCTTCAACGGCTCCGGCCTCACCAACCAGAAGGATTTCTGGACAAAAAAAGTCAACTTCTCAGCCAAGGCGCAGTTCTTTCTTCCCAAAGGCTTCAACATCACGCTCAGCACCCAGAAGGTGAGTCCAAACAGCAACGATATTATGATGTACGACGCTGGAGCATATTGGCAACAGAGCGGATGGCACATCGAGGCGGAATATCTGTTTAAGCACTATGCCCACGACGCGTTCGACAACGTGCATTCGTTCAACAGTTTCGTGAACTACGACATCGCGCTGAAAAGCGGCAAACTCGTGAAGAAAATCTCGCCGCTCGTGCGTTACGACTTTATGACCGACCACAGCGACGGCACCCTCGACGACAACGGCAAGATGGTGCTGACCGACTACAAGCGTTCGCGCCTTACCGCGGGCATCACCGTGAGCCTTGCCAAGCCGTTCATTTCCGACATCCGCCTGAACTACGAGAAATACTTCTACGGCGACAACGCCGTGCCCAAGACCTCGGAAAAGGACAAAATCGTGATTGAAATCATGACCCGCTTCTAGCCTCTGGCGGAAAAATGGTGACGGGAGAAAATTTTTTCGTGGAATGTTTTAACTTTGCCTTGGTTATTCAGTCTAACATTAAAAACAAATCTTGAGATGAAGAAACTAATAATTATGGCGGCCGTGGCACTTGCTGTTGCGGGCTGCGGCAAGAAAGACAAGCCGGCCGAAGAGGTCGACAAGACTGGCATCTGCCAGTTCCACACCGTTGAGTTGGACAAGAAATGCGAACTCCAGTTTCCCGACAGCCTGAAGGATCTCGCCAACGGCATGAAGATCTACACCCACATCACGGCCAACGTGTGCTGGCCCGACTCGCTGAGCGGCAACGCGCCCAAGGAACTGCAGGACTCGCTGCTGTCGAAGGCCTTCGGCACCTACAGCGCCGCCAACCTCAACGCCTCACTCGACAATCTTACGTCGACACCACTCGGATTTGAGGACATGAAAGGCGTGAAGCAAAAGGCTGTGAAGGCAATTCCGGAATTGAGCGAATCTGTGATGCAATACACCTACACCCTGTCGGCAACGCCAAGTTATATCGGCACACACATAATCACCTACAGCATCAACATGGCATCGTATCTCGGCGGAGCGCACGGCGACTACGCCACCACCTATCTGAGTTACGACATCGACAAGGGTCAGGTGCTGACCGTAGGCCGCCTGTTTGCCGACGTCAACGGGCTCAAGGCAGCCATTATGCGCGGCGCGCAGCAGAATCCCGACTATGCCGGCAACCTGCTTGTGGACAAAATCCCGACGGTCGACAACTTCTATGCCGACGGCGCGCAGATCACGTTTGTCTATAGTCCCTACGAGGTGGCATGCTATGCAGCCGGCACCGTTATGGTGTCGCTTCCCATCCACGAAGTGCGCGACTACATGACCGACTACGGCAAGAAACTTTTCCCCGAAGAAGAATAGTCGGGATGTAAAATATTCGTAACAACGGACTCCAAGACAACGCCTTGAAGTCCGTTTTTATATTATTTAGGTGTAAAATCAGTTGCCGTATAGTTTTTTTTATCTAATTTTGCGGCGCAAAAACAAGAGAGGAACAATTGATATGCCGAAAAATTTAGTGATTGTCGAGTCTCCAGCAAAGGCCAAGACAATTGAAAAGTTTCTGGGAAACGACTATAAGGTTATGTCGAGTTACGGACACATCCGCGACTTGAAGAAGAAGGACTTCAGCATCGACGTGAAGGACAACTACAAGCCCATCTACGAGATTCCTGCCGACAAGAAAGAGTTGGTCAAACAACTCAAGAGCGAATCGAAAAAGGCAGACATGGTCTGGCTCGCTTCCGATGAGGACCGCGAGGGAGAGGCCATTGCCTGGCACCTTTATGAAGTGCTCGGGCTCACGCCAGAGAAGACCAAACGCATAGTGTTTCACGAAATCACCAAGGATGCTATTCTCCACGCCATCGAAAATCCCCGCACCATCGACATCGACCGCGTCAACGCCCAGCAGGCACGCCGCGTGCTCGACCGCATCGTGGGCTTCGAGTTGTCACCAGTGTTGTGGAAGAAAATCAAGCCGGCACTGTCGGCTGGCCGCGTGCAGAGCGTGGCAGTTCGCCTCATCGTGGAGCGCGAAAAGGAAATCAAGAACTTCAAGGCCGAAGAGTACTACCGCGTAGTGGCTCTGCTCCACACCGCCAACTCCCAGCAACCCATCCGTGCTGAGTTGAGCAAGCGCCTTCGCGACAAAGCCTCGGCAATGGCGTTCCTCGAATCGTGCAAGGATGCCACATTCAGCATCAGCGACCTCACGGTGAAGCCCGTCAAGAAGACGCCGGCAGCGCCGTTCACCACCTCAACCCTCCAGCAGGAAGCATCGCGCAAACTCGGCTTCCCTGTGTCGTTGACCATGATGGTGGCGCAGAAACTCTATGAGGCTGGACACATCACCTACATGCGTACCGACAGCGTCAACCTCTCAACGCTTGCCCTCGGCACCATCAAGCAGGAAATCACCGGCTCGCTCGGCGAAAACTACTATAAGCACCGCAACTACCACACCACAAGCAAGGGCGCCCAAGAGGCTCACGAGGCCATCCGTCCTACCTACATCGCCCACCACGAGATTACGGGTACGGCTCAGGAAAAACGTCTCTACGACCTCATCTGGAAGCGCACCATCGCCACCCAGATGGCCGATGCCGTGATTGAGAAGACCACGGTGGAGGTGAGCATCTCCGGCCGCAAGGAGAAGTTTGTTGCCACAGGCGAAGTTGTGAAGTTCGACGGTTTTCTACACGTTTACATGGAGTCGAACGACGACGAAGACGAGTCGGCAGCCGACGACGGCCGCCTGCCGAAGATGGAAGCCGGCGAAACGCTCTCGCTCGAGCGCGTCGACGCAACGCAGCGCTTCACCCAGCAGCCTGCACGCTACTCCGAGGCATCGCTCGTAAAGAAACTTGAGGAACTCGGCATCGGCCGTCCTTCAACATACGCCCCTACAATCTCGACCATCCAAAACCGCGACTACGTGGAGAAGGGCGAGAAAGAAGGCACAAAACACGACTTCTGCGTGCTCACGCTCAAGGGCGACGCCATCGACGAGTCGAAGAAAACGGAGTCGGTTGGCAGCGAGAAAAACAAACTCATCCCTACCGATGTGGGTATGGTGGTCAACGACTTCCTTATGGACTATTTCCCCGACATTATGGACTACAACTTCACAGCCAACGTGGAGGAGAAATTCGACCATATCGCCGAGGGTCAGACAAAATGGAACGACGAGATTTCAGCATTCTATAAAGTGTTCCACCCCGAGGTGGACAAAATCACCAATCTCCGCCTTGAGCACAAGGTGGGCGAGCGCGTGCTCGGCACCGACCCGAAAACCGGCAAGGAAGTGTCGGTGAAAATCGGCCGCTTCGGTCCGCTCGTGCAACTCGGTTCTACAGACAGCGAGGACAAGCCTCAGTTTGCATCGCTGCTCAAAGGCCAGTCGGTTGCCGACATCACTCTCGAAGAAGCGCTGAAACTCTTCGAATTGCCGCGCACCATCGGCGAATATGAAGGCGAGACAGTTACGGCTGCCATCGGCCGCTTTGGCCCGTATGTGAAATACGGCAAGATGTATGTGTCCATCCCCAAGACCCTCACGCCGCAGACCATCACGCTCGACGAGGCCATCACGCTCATCAAGAACAAGGCCGAGGCCGACAAGAAGCGCGTGGTCAAGACCTTCGCCGAAGAGCCAGAACTCGAAATCCTCAACGGCCCGTACGGAGTGTATATCTCCTACAAGAAGAAAAACTACAAAATTCCGAAGGACAAGGACGCTGCAGCGCTGACCGTCGACGACTGCAAAGCCATCATCGAAGAGGCTGCCAACGCGCCGAAGAAGCCGCGCCGCACAGCACGCCGCACCACTAAGAAATAACAGCAATGACGAAGCCGACCTACGTGCACCTGGAATCGATACGCTCAACCAACACCTATGTGGCTGAGCAAGCCAGCGGTATGGCTCACGGCACCGTGGTCTATGCCGACTGCCAGACGGCAGGACGCGGACAGCGCGGCAACTCATGGGAAAGCGCCGACTACCGCAACATCACCATGACGATGCTCTTGCGCCCCACCGCCGTAAAGCCGAGTTGCCAATTCTGGCTGTCGGAGGCCGTTGCGCTGGCTGTGGTCCACGCCCTCGACCGCTACGTCGACGAGGGCGTAAGCGTGAAGTGGCCTAACGACATCTACTGGCACGACAAGAAAATCTGCGGCATCCTTGTGGAGCATTCGCTCTCCGGCGGCGCCATCGTGCACACGATTGCCGGCATCGGGCTGAACGTCAACCAGGAAGCATTCGTTTCCAATGCGCCCAACCCCGTGTCGCTCAGGCAGATTATCGGTCACGACACACCGCTCGACGAGGTGCTGCTTTTCCTCTCCGACGAACTGCTCCGCCTTGCCGAAAGTCTGCCCAACAATGCGCAGGCGCTCCATCAGGAATTTCTCAGCCGCCTCTACCGCTGCCAGGGATTTCACACCTACCGCAATGTAGAGCCACGCGAGGCCGAACACCTCGCTGCCGGGGAAACCTTCGAGGCAGAGATTGCCGACGTTGCTTCCGACGGCATCCTCACCCTCCGCCTTGCCGACGGCCGCGAGCCCCGCTACGCCTTCAAGGAGGTGGAATTCGTAATCCCGCCGCAAACGGAAAAATAAGCCATCTTTTCGGCGCTCAAGGTATTGTTTTTGTTGATTGAAAAGGCTAACTTTACGTCAACAAAAATCTGAATACGATGAGCATAACGCTACCCAAGCGGATCGACGGGCAACCCTCGCCCACCCTCAACGGCCGCCAGCAAATCACAGTGGTCGGTGCCAACGGCTCCGGCAAGACACGGTTTATCAACAAAATCATCGAGTCGCTCGGCGACAAGGCGTTTTCCATATCAGCACTCTCTGCCCTCTACCCTATACGCAATGCCACATCGCTGGCACAGACCGTCACATCATGCTACAACAGCGCACTGCAGTCGGTGCAGTTCGTTAAGCCAGTGGCTGAAACGGAGTTTGAGATGCTG
>CAVAOU010000140.1:0-5251 GCA_963590085.1 Senegalimassilia sp.
TCTGGTACAAAAAAGAATATGTGCAGGACATCCGCCGCTCGCTCACAAGGCTCGGACGACGCGACTTGATAAACGCACTTTTTGGCGGCCAACGGCAGAGTTTCAAACAAAATTCCAAGCAGAAACCCAAACAGAATAATTTCAGAAACAACAAACATAAATCAAATTTAAAATGAACATTAAACAAGCAATCATGGCAGCTTCTCTTTTGACTGTTGCTTCGGCGGCAACGCCAATCGAGGCATCAGGAGAAGAAATCATCAGCCGTCCTGACATCAAGGTGGTCGACGGCAAGTTGACTCCTGAAATGATGGAGGCATTCGGTCGAGTAACCGACCCTCAGGTTTCTCCCGACAAGAAGACAGTGCTCTACAATGTTGAGTTTATCAGCCTTAAGGCCGACAAGGGCAACAAGGAATTGTGGACAATGGACATAGACGGAAAGAACCAGAAAAAAATCACTTCTACCCCAAAGAGCGAAGTGGGTGCAGTGTGGATTAAAAACGGCACTAAAATCGCATTCCTCTACCCTACCGACGACGGCATGCAACTCTTTGAGATGGACGCCAACGGAGAGAACCGCAAACAGATTTCAAAAATTGAGAAAGGCATCGACGGATTCCTTTTCTCGCCTGACGAGACCAAGATTCTCCTCATTAAGAATGTGAAATACGGCAAGACTTCGACCGATGTTTATCCCGACCTCGACAAGGCCGACGTGAAGATTGTCGACGACTTGATGTACAAGCACTGGGATCAATGGGTCAGCGAAATTCCTCACCCATTTATCGCTGATGTCACTGCCGACGGACTAGCAAACATCGTTGACATCATGGAAGGCGAGCCCTATGAGTGCCCGATGCTTCCGTTTGGTGGCGCAGAATCGTTCTCTTGGTCGCCCGACTCTAAAACAATTGCCTACTCTTCGCGCAAGAAGACAGGTTTGGAATACAGTCTTTCAACAAACTCCGACATCTATCTCTACAACCTTGAGACAAAGGCAACAGTCAACCTCACTGAAGGGATGATGGGCTACGACACTAACCCAGTGTTCTCGCCAAAGGGCGACAAGCTGGCATGGTTGTCGATGGAGCATGACGGCTACGAGTCGGACAAAAACCGCATTTTCGTGCTCGACATGAAATCGGGAGTAAAGACCGACCTCACCGAAAATTGGGACTACACCGCAAGCACAATCGCATGGAATCCCAACGGCAAGGCAATCTATTTCATCGCACCTTACCACGGGCCTTCGCCAATCTTCTCGGTCGACGTAAAGACCAAGAAGGTGGAAACAATCGCCAACCAAATGTGCGACTACGCATCGTTGGCGCCAATCGACGAGAAGCGCGTCGTTGCACTTCGCCACTCGTTGGAATATCCTAACGAAATCTTCATCGTAGACAAGAAGAGCGACAAGCAACTTTCATCGGTCAACAGCGACCTTCTTAGCCAACTCAGCCCTGTGACTGTAGAGAAAGTAATGGTGCCGACAACCGACGGCAAGGAAATGCTCACCTGGGTTGTGCTTCCGCCAAACTTCGACCAGAACAAGAAATACCCTGCAATCCTTTATTGCCAAGGCGGTCCTCAGCAGGCTGTAAGCCAGTTCTGGAGCTACCGCTGGAACCTCCGCTTGATGGCATCGCAAGGCTACATCGTCATTGCTCCTAACCGCCGCGGCCTGCCAGGCTTCGGCACTGAATGGAACGCACAGATTTCAGGCGACTACGGAGGCCAGAACATGAAGGACTACCTTTCGGCTGTCGACTACGTAAAGCAACGTCCATACGTTGACGCAGCCCACATCGGCGCTACTGGCGCAAGTTACGGAGGATTCTCTGTATACTGGTTGGCAGGCAACCACGACAACCGCTTCGCTGCCCTGTTTGCCCACGCCGGCATCTTCAACACCGAAGCCCAATATCTTGAGACTGAAGAGATGTGGTTTGCCAACTGGGATCTCGGCGGCGCATTTTGGGAAAAGAACAATGCCGTTGCACAACGCACCTTCGCAAGTTCGCCACACAAATTTGTTGATAAATGGACAGCGCCAATCATGATTTCAGTAGGCGAAAAAGACTACCGCATCCTTGCATCTCAAGGCATGATGGCATTCAATGCAGCCAAATTGAGAGGCATTCCTACAAAGATGCTCGTCTATCCGAACGAAAACCACTGGATTCTCAAGCCGCAGAACGCACTTCTCTGGCAACGTGAATTCTTCAAATGGTTTGACCAATGGCTTAAGACCGACAAATAATCATAGACCAACAATAGTACAAGGGCTGGCGTCGGATTGGCGCCAGCCCTTGCTGTGTTTACATCCATCTATAAATCAATCTCTTATTTCAAATTCGTCCGAACTTCTTCAAGGAATTCTTTCATTGCGTCTGAATCCTTGTCGGCAACGATTTTCTTCAAGGCGGTCAATTTGCCCTGAATCTTGTCAATCTGTTCAACGGTGTGAGGATTGAAGAGTATTTCCGTAAGCAGGAAATCGTCTTCCGACATCAAGCCGCGGGCAATTGCCATGTGGCGCTTGAAGGTTGTACCCGGAGCGTCCTGATGCTTCATCACACTACCGAACACGAGCGTAGAGGTGAACGGTATCGACAACGAGAATGCGATTACCTCATCGTGCTCTTTGAATGTGTACTCGCGGATGTTAAGGTGAAGTTCGCTGTAAAGGTCCTTGAAAAAGACTTTACCGAGATGGTCGCCTTCGCTGATGATGATTGCGTTTTCGTCCTGCAGATTGCTCAGCGAAGCGAAAGTGGGTCCAAACATCGGGTGAGTGCTCACATACGGGTGACCGCAATTGGCATAGAATTCCGGCAAGCCAGTCTTTACTGACGCTATGTCGGCAATGATGCAGTCGTCGCTGATGTAGGGCATCACCATGTTGAATGCATCAAGAGTGTACTTCACCGTAGCGGCATTGATAACCAACTGAGGGTCGAAATCCTTGATTTCAGCCGGGTCCTGCATACGCTGCACATTGAATGTGAACCGCAGTCGCTGGGGGTCGGTGTCGATGACTGCAACAGAGTGCTTGAAACTCAGCAAGTCGGCAAAAAACGAGCCCATCTTGCCAGCACCTATAATAAGAATCTTCATTGTTATTTCATTCTATTGTTAAGCACTTCAATTTGTTGGCGCACAGACTCTTCGTGGATTGCCTGATAAACCACCTTCATAAAATCGCCGCTCATTCCGAGGTCCTCAGCCGAAGCCGCACGAGAGTTAAGAATGTCGTCGTAACGACCAGTCTGTACAACCGGCATGCTGTGCTCCTTCTTGTACTGGCCAATCTCACGAGAGATGCGCATGCGTTTGCTCAAAGCCTCAAGGAGTTCGCCGTCGATTTGGTCAATCTGCTGGCGGAGCATTGTGAGGCTTTCTGTGGTTTGGGTAGTGTCGCGGACAACGAGCATATTAAGGATGAAATTAAGCACTTCAGGCGTTACCTGCTGGCTCTTGTCGCTCCATGCGCTGTCGGGATTGCAGTGCGACTCGATGATAAGGCCATCGAATCCCATATCCATAGCCTGCTGCGACAACGGTGCCACGAGTTCGCGCTTACCGCCGATGTGCGAAGGGTCGCAAATCAAAGTAAGGTTAGGCATGCGGCGGCGCAACTCGATTGGGATGTGCCACTGCGGCATATTTCTGTAGAGGTGCTTGCCGTAAGCGCTGAAGCCACGGTGGATTGCACCAATCTGACGGATTCCGGCATTGTAGATGCGCTGCATCGCACCAATCCAAAGTTCGAGGTCAGGATTGACAGGATTCTTGACCAAGACAGGCACATCAACGCCAGTCAACGAGTCAGCGATTTCCTGCATCGCGAAAGGGTTAGCCGATGTGCGGGCACCAATCCAAAGCACGTCGACACCAGCCTTGAGAGCCTCTTCGACATGTTGTTTGTTTGCCACCTCGGTAGATACGAGCATACCCGTTTCCTTCTTCACCTCCTGCAACCAAGTCAATCCGACTGTGCCGACACCCTCAAAGCCTCCTGGTTTTGTTCTTGGTTTCCAGATTCCGGCACGGAAAATTTTGATGCCGTTTTTAGCCAAATCCTTGGCTGTTTCAATCACTTGCTCTTCAGTTTCGGCGCTGCATGGACCAGCAATTACGATAGGTCGCTTCGAATCAACGCCTGCAAACTTTATTGGTTTAATATCTTCCATCTTCTTATATTTTTATTTATTAATTTCTTTAATTCTATCTAACGCTTCTTTCATTTTCTCCTCTGTCGCACACAGCGATATGCGGATATACCGCTCGCCGTTGCTGCCAAAGATAAAGCCAGGCGTGAGGAACACGCGGGCATTGTAGAGAATATTGTCGGCAAATGCTTCCGAAGATTCTGCCGATTCAGGGATACGCCCCCAAAGAAACAGTCCCCGCTGACTCTCGTCGAATGTGCATCCGAGTTCTACCATAATCGCTTCCGCCACTTTTCGGCGCTGAGCATAAACCAAATTCAACTCCTTGTACCACTCTTCATCGCACGAAAGAGCCTCTACGGCTGCCTCCATTGCCGGACGGAACTGACCAGAGTCGATATTCGACTTCACTTTGAGTATCCACTCAACGAATTGGGCATTTGACGCCAACATTCCCATACGCCAACCAGCCATGTTGTGAGACTTGCTCAAGGAGTTCATCTCTATAGCAATGTCTTTTGCGCCCGGCACCGACAACATGCTGATAGGGTTGTCGTTGAGAATGAAACTGTACGGATTGTCGTTGACAATGACAATGTTGTGACGCTTGCCGAAGTCGACCAACTTCTGGTAGAGTTGCTTGGTCGCCGGCGCACCTGTAGGCATATTGGGATAGTTTACCCACATGAGTTTCACCTTCTCAAGCGGCAACGTCTCCAACTCCTCAAAGTCCGGGTACCATCCGTTTTCTTGGGTAAGGTTGTAGGGAATAATCTCCGCTTCCGCCAATTTGCTAACCGAAGTATATGTAGGATAGCCAGGATTCGGCACCAACACCGCATCGCCCGGGTTAACAAATGCCAGAGTGATATGGAGAATACCTTCTTTAGAGCCAATCAACGGCTGAATTTCGTTTGCCGGATTCAACTCTACGCCATACCAGCGGGCATACCAATCGGCATAAGCCTTGCGCAATGCAGGGAGGCCGACATACGGCTGATAGCCATGCGTATTGTCTTTATTTGCCTCGTTGCAAAGTCTGTCAATCACCGACTTGTGAGGAGGACGGTCAGGAC
>CAVAOU010000141.1:0-5227 GCA_963590085.1 Senegalimassilia sp.
ACAAAGCGTCAAGTAAACGCCTTTATTATGTCGTGCCTCCCTACCCGCCCTCGCTTCCTTGGCGTGGGGTCTCTACCCCACAGAAGGCTCGGCGTGCGCTGAGGCCAGATATCGGCTTCTTGCATTTACATACAATCAGCCGGCTATCTAAATGCAAATATACAATTATTTCGTAACCATCCGCAAAAAATGGCATAAAAAATCCCCTGGCGCTGATGCGTCAGGGGATTTCGCTATTTTGACTTTCGATTAGTCTACGTTCAAGTTTACGCGCTTGAATGCTGTAACTGTGAGGTCAGCATCTACGCCCTTGAGGTACTTGTCGATTGTGAGAGCAGGGTCCATGATGAACTCTTGCTCGAGCAAGCATGACTCTTTGTAGAATTTGTTAAGACGGCCTTCTGCAATCTTGTCGAGCATTGCTTCTGGCTTGCCTTCCTCGCGCGCTTTGTCGCGTGCGATTTCAAACTCTTTGTCCTTGATTTCAGCAGGCACGTCGTTGCGGCTTACCGAAACAGGGTTCATTGAAGCAATCTGCATTGCCACGTTACGGCCTACTTGGCGCTCAACTGGCTTTGTGAAAGTTGCGATTGTTGAAAGTTTGTTGCCGAGGTGATCGTAGCAAGTTGTACCTGCACCTTCGAGGCACTCGTAAGCACCGAGTTCCATCTTCTCACCTGTCTTACCGATTTCTTCAACAATGAGGTCTGCAACCTTGCGGCCGTTGATTTCAAGAGCCTTAACCTCGTCGAGAGATTTAGCTTTTGCTGCAACTGCTGCGTCGAGGATAGCCTTTGTCAAAGCCACGAAACCTTCGTTCTTTGCAACGAAGTCAGTCTCGCACTTCAAGGCTACGATAGCGCAGAAATCTGCTGTAGCGGCTGAGAGTACGCAACCTTCAGCTGCTTCGCGGTCTTCGCGCTTAGCGGCTACTGCCTGACCCTTCTTGCGAATGATCTCAACAGCGGCGTCCATATCGCAGTTGGTTTCTTCCAACGCCTTCTTGCAATCCATCATACCAGCGCCCGTAAGTTTGCGGAGCTTGCTGATATCAGTCATAGTAACTGCCATATCTGTTTTCTTTTTTTCTAGTTATTGATTTGTCGAAAAGATTATTCTGCTGCTTCAGCCTCTTTTGCAGGAGCCTCTTCAGCGTCGACCTTCTCTACTTGTGCCTTGCGTACGCGACGGCGCTTTGGCGCTGCGTCCTTCTCTTCGCCTTCTGCAGGTGCGTCAACCTTCTCTGCCTTGCGCTCTTCGAGACCTTCTGCCATTGCTGCGCAAACGGTGTCGAGCACGAGTTCGATAGATTTTGAAGCATCGTCGTTGGCTGGGATAACGAAGTCAACGTTGTTAGGGTTAGAGTTGGTGTCGACCATAGCAAACACAGGGATGCCAAGGCGGTTAGCCTCTGCCACTGCGATGTGCTCTTTCAACACGTCAACTACGAACAATGCTGAAGGAAGACGGTTAAGGTCGGCGATGCTGCCGAGAGTCTTCTCCAATTTTGCGCGCTGACGAGTGATCTGAAGGCGCTCACGCTTTGACAAGTTGTCGAATGTGCCGTCCTTTGTCATCTTGTCGATGTTGGTCATCTTCTTCACAGCCTTGCGGATAGTTGGGAAGTTGGTAAGCATACCACCTGGCCAACGCTCGATTACGTAAGGCATGTTGATTGATGAAGCCTTGTCGGCTACAACTTGCTTTGCCTGCTTCTTTGTAGCAACGAAAAGCACTTTCTTTCCAGATTTAGCGATATTTTTGAGAGCAGCGGCTGCTTCGTCGAGCTTTGCTGCTGTCTTGTAAAGGTCAATGATGTGGATACCATTGCGCTCCATAAAGATGTATGGAGCCATAGCAGGATTCCATTTACGTTTCAAGTGGCCAAAATGGCAACCTGCTTCTAATAATTGTTCAAAACTTGGTGTTGACATTTTCTTATTCTTTTTGTTTACTTTCTACTTAAGCAACCCCCGGGTAGCGCTCCGCTCTACGCGGCGCAAGTCGCGGGGATTTGGATGCTAAACTCTTTATTGTGTACCAGCGGGCAAATATTAACGTTTGCTGAACTGGAATCTTTTGCGGGCCTTTGGTTGACCTGGTTTCTTACGCTCTACGGCACGTGGGTCGCGAGTTACGAAGCCTGCCTGACGCAATGCGCTCTTGTCCTCTGCGTTGATCTTAACCAATGCGCGAGCGATTGCAAGACGGAGAGCCTCTGCCTGGCCCTTGTAGCCGCCACCAATCAGGTTGACCTTCAAATCATACTTCTCTGCAACATCAAGCAAAGCCAATGGTTGCTTTACGATATATTGAAGAATTGGATTAGGGAAATACTCTTCCAACGAACGGTTGTTGATCGAAATCACGCCTGTACCTTCCTTTACGAATACGCGTGCGATAGCGGCCTTACGACGGCCTACTGCATTTATCTGTTCCATACTACCTCAATATTATTTAAGCTTGTTGATGTCAATTACTTTTGGATTCTGAGCTGCGTGTGGGTGCTCTGAACCATTGTATACGTGCATATTCTCAATCAAACGGCGACCAAGACGGTTCTTTGGAAGCATGCCCTTCATAACCTTGATGAACAATGGGTTCATACCTGGCTTGATGTGCTTATTTTCTGCCTTGAGCTTCATTACCTCTGGTGTGCACTCGCGCTGTCCGCCTGGGTAACCAGTGTACGACAAATATACGCGGTCTGTCCATTTCTTGCCTGTCAATACGACTTTGTCGGCGTTGATGATGATCACATTGTCACCACAATCTGCATGAGGTGTGTAGTTTGGTTTGTACTTGCCACGGAGGATTTTAGAAACCTTCGCGCAAAGACGACCCAAAACCTGGTCTGTTGCGTCAATCACAACCCATTCTTTTTGTGCTGTTTCAGCATTGGCTGAGACTGTTTTGTAACTTAAAGTATCCACTTTTTAAAATTCTAATTTTTAAATAATTACACAAATTATGCCTCCCGCTCTGCTCGGCCAAAAGCGATTGCGGTGAGACAAAAAACGCTAATTTTGGATATAATCGGACTGCAAAGGTACTCGTTTTTATTCCGAAAATCAAATACTTCCGCCCCCTTTTCACCCAGAATGCAATAATTAAGAATATTTAACAGCACTGTAACTATTCGCCCACGTCGGTAGCATTGCCTTTGGCGGCGTCGTTGAAGGTGGCGATGTTTGGATAGGTGATGGCCGCTACCGATGTGCCGTCCTGAGTTGCAACCTCTATTTCGATGCCGGCTTCAGCCGATTCGATGAGCTCGGGCAGTCCGAGGCTGATTTTCTTGATGCTCAGCAGGCTGAGCACTTTCTCTCGCCGCTCGGCCGTTGTGCCGTAGTAGTACGACAGCCACTCCTGGCCGAGAGTGTCGGGCATCCATACATATTTAATCGACACCATGTTGCGGTTTTTCTCATAACTGATTTCATCGACAGTCATCCCATTGCCCAAATCCTTCGGGAGTTTCTTGCCGACCGTATTCACTTCGCTGCTCAGTTTGCTTTGGCTGAAGTAGACACACGATGCGAATGTCGAGGCGATTACGGCCGTCAGCACAACCGACAGCACCTTATTATATATAGTCTTAGTCATAGTCCGATTGATTTACCGCAAAATTAAGCAACTATTCAAGATTTCAGCCTGTTGCATACTACATTTACTTTATTTTGCTGGTCTGGGCACGGAATGCGCCCAACAATGCAGTTACTTTGCACCATCGAAAGGAGACAAAAACAATGATTAGAGAACGAGGAAAGATTGAGCGCGGCGACAGAATGTTTGCCGAGATGACCTGCGGAGGCCGCATGGTTGCAGAGTTTACCGACAACACTACCATTGGCAGCATGGCGGAGGTGTTCAAACTGCTGTTTAAGGAAGCGTCGGGATGCAGGGGCATCGTGAGCGTGATGGTGAGCAACCGCACCCGCGGATGGACCGAGAACCTTGCCGTGGTGCGCCACAATTAGGGATTGAGCAAATCCTTGTTGTAGTATTCCAGAATTTCCAGTGCCGCCCTGTAGGCATTGGCAGCGGGACTGTCGGGATTGAGTTCCATAGCCACGCAGTAGTCGCTGATTGCGTTTTTCCAGTTGTTGAACTTCCTGTAAGCGTTGCCGCGGAGGAAGAACAAATCATCGTCGGCGCTGTCGGCAGCAATCATTTCGTCGAGGATGGCGATGGCCTTCTCTGCCTCGTTGTCGTCAATCAACCGCTTTATTTCGTCTTTAGTTGCCATATCCGTTTGTTTCTTGCTTCAAAATTACACCAATAATCCCAATGCGGCAAATTTAAAAATCTGCCCGTCGGTTTCTGTTTTCATGCCGTTATTCTTATTTTTGCATAAGTCATAAAAACTTTCGGAGAAATGAAGAAACTGATTTTGCCGTTGTTGCTGCTTGCCTTCTCGCTCCAGGCTGCGGCATTCACCTATAAGGACGGGCGCGCGAGTCTTGCGCCCTACCCCACTGACCGCAGCGTGCGCGTCTATCCCGACACGCTGCACCCCGTGTTTGTCAATCTTGTTGCACGCCACGGCTCTCGCTATCCCGCGGGAAGTCTGTTCACTATGATGATGAAGCGCGCGCTCTACCGCGCCGACTCGCTGCGCACCATCACGCCCCTGGGCAAGCAACTGCTCGGCGACGTGGACCGCGTAATCTCTGCCACCGCCGGCCGTTGGGGCCAACTAGACACCATCGGCGAGCGGGAGCACCGAGGCATCGCTGCGCGGCTCTACCGCAGTTGTCCGCAGTTGCTCGACAGCGCACGGGTGATGGCTCTGTCGTCGAGTTCGCCACGAAGCGTGATGAGCATGTATTCCTTCACCCACCAACTGGCGCAGATGGGCAAGCACATCGACATCACTGCGATGTCGGGCAGCCGATTCAGTCCGCTGGTACGCAACTTCGATCTCGACGAGGAATACAAGGCATACCGCGCCGACACTGCATACCTGTCAACCTACGGCAAGTTCTTGGCAAAGAACATCACCATCGATCCGCTGTTGCGGGTGCTGGGCGAAAACTATCCGCTCGACTACCGCGAGGCATCTGACCTCGCCATGGCTGAATACTATGTGCTTGCGGGAATGGATGCCATGGGGCTCGACATCAGTCCGGAGCCTTACTTCACGCTGAAGGAGTACCGCCAACTATGGAGCATCTTCAATTTCCGCGAATATCTTCTCTACTCGGCGTCGACCGTGTCGTCGCGC
>CAVAOU010000142.1:0-5225 GCA_963590085.1 Senegalimassilia sp.
GACGACCTCTATGCCGACGTGCCCGGCAGCGTGATTTTCAACGGCGACTACAACCTCCCGGACGCCATGACGGAGATGGAGGTGCGCCGTCACTTTGAATCGCTCGGCAATCTTAACTCCAAGATGGTTGTGATGGCCGGCGGCGGCGCCTACGACCACTATGCGCCGGCTGTCGTTCCCGCCATCCTCAGCCGCTCGGAGTTTCTCACGGCCTACACGCCCTATCAGGCGGAGATTTCGCAAGGCACTCTGCGCTACATCTTTGAGTTTCAGAGCATGATTTCCGAACTCACGGGCATGGACTGCGCCAACGCCTCGATGTACGACGGTGCTACGTCGGCTGCCGAAGCGATGATGATGGCTATGGCCGCCACGCGCAAGAAGTCGCGCGTGCTGATTTCTTCCACCCTCCTGCCGCAAGTGCGCGAGGTGGTGAAGACCTATGCAAAATACCACGGTGTGGCAATCACCGAGATTGCGCAAGCGGACGGACAAACCGACCTCGCCGACCTTGAGAGCAATCTCGCGGCGGGCGACGTGGCTGGCGTGCTGGTGCCGTCGGTCAACCGCTTCGGCATCATTGAGGACCTCACGGGCTTTGCCGACGCCGCGCATGGCGTGAAGGCGCTGCTGATGGTCTACTGCGACCCATCGGCTCTTGCCGCTGTGCGCACCCCGGGCGAATGGGGCGCCGATGTGGCTTGCGGCGACGGACAGTCGCTGGGCATACCGCTGAACTTCGGCGGTCCGTATGTGGGCTTCCTGGCTTGCAGCAAGGACTATGTGCGCAAGTTGCCGGGACGCATCGTGGGCACCACCACCGACGTCGACGGCAAGCGGGCGTTTGTGCTCACCCTGCAGGCGCGCGAGCAGCACATCCGCCGCGAGAAGGCCAATAGCAACATCTGTTCCAACCAGTCGCTGATGGCTCTTTACGTCACCGTCTACCTGTCGCTGATGGGCAAGAAGGGACTGCGCCGGGTGTGCGACCTCTCCTACGGAGCCGCCCACTATCTCCACGACCAACTCATCGCCACGGGGCATTTCTCGGAGGCTTTCGCCAAGCCTTTCCTCAAGGAGTTTGCGCTACGCACCGACCTCACTGTCGCTGACTTGCAGAAGCGGCTCGCCGAGGAGGGATTTTTCGGCGCGCTGCCAACCGAAGAGGGTCTAGTCACATTCTGCGCAACGGAGCGCCGCACGCGCGACGAAATCGACCGTATGGTTAACGTTATCAAGAACTTCAAGTCATGAAATACTACGATAAACTGATATTCGAACTTTCGCGCCCCGGCCGCACGGGCTTCTCTCTGCCCGAAAACCCGTGGAACTCTGACTGCAACGGCCTGCCAAAGGGTCTTCAGCGCGAGGAGGAGGCGGCTCTGCCGGAGGTGAGCGAACTCGATGTGGTGCGCCACTACACCAACCTCTCCAACATGAATTTCGGTGTCGACACGGGATTCTATCCGCTCGGCAGTTGCACAATGAAGTACAACCCGAAAATCAACGAGGAAGTCGCATCGACGCCGGGCTTCGCCGATGTCCATCCGCTTCAGCCGGAGAGCACCGTCCAGGGCGCTCTCGAGATTTACGACCGTCTGGACAAGGCTCTTGCGGAAATCACGGGCATGGCGCACTTCACGTTCAACCCCTACGCGGGCGCGCACGGCGAACTGACGGGACTGATGGTGATGCGCCGCTACCACGAGTTGCGCGGCGACACCCAGCGCACTAAGGTGATTGTGCCCGACAGCGCCCACGGCACCAACCCGGCGAGCGCGGCGGTGTGCGGCCTTAATGTGGTGGAGGTGAAGTCGCTCGACGACGGCACCATCGACCTCGATGCCCTGCGTCCGCTGCTCGACGACACGGTGGCTGGCATCATGATGACCAACCCCAACACGCTCGGCCTGTTTGAAACGCGCATCCCGGAGATTGCCGAGATGGTGCACGGATGCGGCGGCCTGCTCTACTACGACGGCGCCAACTTCAACCCTCTGCTGGGCAAGGTGCGCCCTGGCGACATGGGTTTCGACATCATGCACCTCAACCTTCACAAAACGTTCTCCACGCCCCACGGCGGTGGCGGCCCGGGCTCGGGTCCGGTCGGCGTGGCTGCCCATCTGGTGGACTGTCTGCCGGACATGAAGGTGCGCCGCGGCGATGATGGCTTGCTCCACGTGGTGCGCACTACCGATGCCGCTGGACGCGTGTCGGGATTCATGGGCAACTTCGGCATCATGATGCGCGCCTACGCCTACATCCTTACGCTCGGCAAGCAGAACATCCGCATGGCTGGCCCGCTTGCCACACTCAACGCCAACTACATCAAGGAGTCGCTCAAGGATTGCTACAGGCTACCTATACCGTCGGTGTGCAAGCACGAATTCGTGTTCGACGGCCTTGCCGACAAGTCGACTGGCGTAACGACGCTCGACATCGCCAAGCGCCTGCTCGACTACGGATTCCACGCGCCTACCATCTACTTCCCTCTGCTGTTCCACCAGGCCATCATGATTGAGCCTACGGAGACGGAGTCGAAGGAAACAATCGACGGGTTTATCGACGTGATGCGCCGCATCGCCAAGGAGGCAATCGAGCATCCCGAAGAGTTGACCACAGCGCCCCACACCACCCCTGTGCGGCGTCTCGACGAGACTACGGCGGCGAAGCATCCGATACTCACATTCAAGGAATTGCAACAATGCTGAACGTAGACATTATAATAATAGGTGCCGGCCCGGGCGGCTACGAAACCGCCCTGCTGGCTGCGCGCCGCGGCCTCTCGGTGGCTCTGTTTGAGCAGGGCGAGGTGGGCGGCACTTGCCTCAACGAGGGATGCATCCCCACGAAGGCGCTCTGCCGCACGGCGGCGATGGTGACCGACTTCCGCGCGGCGGGTGAATTTGGCATCGCCGATGCCTCGTTTCGCGTTGATTTCGAGGCGGTAATGGCAAGGAAGCGTGCCGTGGTGGAGCAACTGCGCGGCGGCGTGGAAACACTGCTCAACCAGCCGGGCATCCATCTGGTGCGAGGCAAGGCGCGGTTTGTGGACGCGCTGACGGTGGAAGCCGGAGGCGAAAGGGTTACGGCGAAGGACGTGATTATCGCCACGGGCTCGTCGTCGGCGATGCTGCCCATCGAGGGCGCTACGCTCGACGGGGTGGTTACCTCGCGCGAAATTCTTGATCTTGAGAGCATTCCCCGTCGGCTGTGCGTCATCGGCGCGGGCGTGATTGGGCTGGAGTTTGCTTCGGTGTTCAACGCGCTGGGCAGCGAAGTTACGGTGGTGGAGTACGCCAAGGAGATTCTCCCGCACTTCGACAGCGACCTCGCCAAGCGTCTACGACAGAGCCTCGGTAAGAGGGGCATCAAGATTGAAACGCAGTCGGCAGTGAAAGCCATACTTGCGGCCGACGGCGGCCTTTCGGTGGCCTACGACCGCAAGGGCAAGGAGCAGGCCGTGGAAGCGGACAAGGTGCTGATGGCTGTTGGGCGCAAGGCTAATGTTGATTCGCTCAACCTCGACGACATCGGTGTGGCTCACGACCGCCGCGGCATCACCGTGGACCAGCGGATGCAGACCAACATTGCCCACGTCTATGCCATTGGCGACGTCAACGGACTGATGATGCTTGCCCACGCCGCCACGTTCCAGGGAGTGCGTGCGCTCAACGCCATCATGGGCATCGACGACAGTCTGCGGCTCGACGTCATCCCGGCGGCGGTGTTCACCATGCCTGAAGTGGGGATGGTGGGACTCACCGAGGACGACTGCAAGGACCGCGGCATAGCCTACACGGCGAAGAAGGCGTTTTTCCGCGCCAACGGCAAGGCGGTGTGCCTCGGCGAGACCGACGGCTACGCCAAACTCATCATTGGCGCCGACGGCGCGCTGCTGGGCTGCCACATCTACGGTCCGCACGCCGCCGACCTCGTACAGGAGGCGTGCGCGCTGATCTCCTCCGGAGCCTCGCTCGCCAACCTCCAGGCCATCGTCCATCCACACCCCACACTGAGCGAAATTCTCCAGTCGGCAGCCAATGCGTGAAGCAACGTATTGTAAGCAGAATGTTATCTATTTGGCGAAAAACATAGTCGATTTGAATGGTTTTTATGCAATTTGTCAATGAAAATTGTTTGAATTCTAAAAATTTGCCATATCTTTGCAAGGTTAAACTTGAAATAAATATACATATATAAATATGGAGAAAATAGATAATCTTGACCGGAAAATCCTCGAAATCGTGATGCGCAACGCGCGAATCCCTTCAAAGGATGTAGCGGTTGTGTGCGGAGTGTCGCGTGCGGCAATCCATCAGCGCATCCAGCGCATGATTGACTTGAAGGTGATCACAGGCTCGGGCTACCATGTGAACCCAAAGGTGCTTGGCTATGCCACCTGTACCTACATCGGTGTGAAACTCGAAAAGGGATCAATGTACAAGGACGTGGTGCCTGAACTGGAGAAAATTCCGGAGGTTGTGGAGTGCCACTTCACCACTGGCCCGTACACCATGCTTATCAAACTCTTCGCGCGCGACAACCAACACCTGATGGATCTCCTGAACAACAAGATTCAGATGATCCACGGCGTAGTCGCTACCGAGACGCTGATTTCGCTCGACCAGAGCATGAACCGCGAAATCCCTATCCACTACGACGAATAGGATTTCCGCGAAACATACCTACAACGGCGGCTGAGGGCATCCCCAGCCGCCGTTTGCGTTTGCGCCCCAGCATCGCCAATCTTAACGGCTCGTAGCATGGATGTCTGATTGAAAAGTTCGTAATAATCAGCGGAAAATAGGTCGTTTCTCCTGAAAATTGCTTAACTTCACATAAAATTTCGCTGATAATACAGGATGACGAAAGAAGAATTGCTTGCAAAACTGAACGGCACTGAATGGGACGATTTCGAAGTTAAGGAAGCGTCTCGCGATATTCCTAAATCTGTTTGGGAATCAGTGAGTGCATTTTCCAATGGAAAGGGCGGTTGGATATTACTTGGTGTTAGAGAAAACAAAGACAACGGCATCTCCCGATATGAGATTATCGGATTGAATGACGTTGAGAAGATTGAACAATCAATGGGGTCAACACTTCGTTCCACAACGAAATTCAATGCGCCAATTCTCGCATCCGTTGAAATGCACGATTTTGATGGCAAGAAAGTTCTTTTGTATTGGATTCCGCCATCCGACTGTAAACCAATATACCTAAAC
>CAVAOU010000143.1:0-5203 GCA_963590085.1 Senegalimassilia sp.
GTCTTATACTTTCCGTCGCTGCCCACAGCCGCTGTGAAGTCGACAAAGGCAACACCCTCGTTGGCGCTGAGGTCGACCGCCGGAGTAACGAAATATGCAGCGGAGAACATTGGCCACAACACCAGGCGGCCGCCACCGAAGGCAAAGTATTTAGCATACCAGCCGGCATCCTTGGTGTAGTCGTCAAGATATGCAGGGTCCTCGTCGGGAAGGTCAATCAAATCCCAGTCACCCTTCTTGATGCCGCTGAAGTCCTCGTTGAGCACCTCGATGTTCGACTCCTCCTGCACGGTTACAGTCTTGTAGAGCGTAGCCGTATAGGTGTCGGCATCCGGCACAGCCTGCCAGTTGGCGGTGAAACTGTTGTCGGTCACGTTGGTTGCAGGGAGCGCCGTAGGAGTGTCGAGCGACTCGACGAGTTTGATAACCTCAGCCTCGCCCGACTGCGAGCCGTAGCCCGACGCAGAGCGTGCAATCACGTAGAAATAGTATTTCAGCGAGTTGTCGGTCACGTTAACCACCAGGCGGTTGCCCGAAGTGTCGCCCTCAGGCAGAGGGTCGGCCTCGTAGGTAACCTTGTTGATGAGGTTGCCCTCGTCGTCCTTGTTGTAGACCACAATCTCGTATTTGGCAGCATTAGCCACGCTGAGCCAGCGCGCGGTGAACGAGTATCCGTCGTAGTCGACAGGGCGCAGAGCCGTAGGCGGCATCAGGTAGTCGCTGCTCTGTTCCACCTTCAGATAGTCGATGAAGAACGCCGTTGAGAAGCGGCTTGCCGAGTAGATTTTCAAGCCCTCGAGCACGTCCTTGTCGGTCATGATGGTGAACGTGTGCCATTCGTCGTCCTCAAAATAAGGAGTGTCCAACTTCGTAGAGCCTGAATAAACATAAATCATGTTGCCGAAAGCCTCGGTCGAGCGCACGCGGAGAGTTACCACCACCGGGCCGTTGGCCTTGTCGAGGTTGAGCGCTGGAGTCTGAATGTAGTGGTCGTCCACATCGAGGAGATCGGTGGAGCCCACCAGCACCTTTCCGCCGGCAGAATAGAGTCCCTGACCGGACCACCCCGGGAGCACGGAAGCCAGTTTGCCCGACTCGACGAGTTCGTCGGTGCCAGGAGTTTTCTCACTTCCGTCGGTAAATCCGTCGAAATTTTCCTCAAGAGCCACCGTTGTGGCAGCAGAGAGCGAGTTGCCGCAAAGCAAGGCGAGTGCAGCAAAAGACAATGATAGTAGAATCTTTTTCATATAATGTAAATTTGTTGTGAATGTCCCTTAAAACACGACAAATATATACACAATAACGGACATTACGCTACATTTTTTCACAAATCTTGCTGTTTTTGTAAATTTTGGCATCAGAAATTAAACTGGTTTAATTGCAGAGTGGGCATAATGGGCATAATAGGCCTATTAGGCATAATATGCCCACCATTGAATTTGGCGATGAAACAGAGAATTTTCGGGGTTGTTAATAACTTTTTCCTAAAGCATTACAACTCTTATTCAAATAATGGCTACCTTTACCACCTAAATTGCATATACTAGCGAAAGTAGCAGAATATTCATACGGTGATGAAAGAAGAGCAACCAGTTTACCACATACCCGCCCTGGCTCCTGAAACAATACAGGGGCTCGACATAAAGAGCGACGGCACATATGTCGACGTCACTTTTGGCGGAGGAGGCCATTCGCGCGCCATCATGGCGCACCTTGGCACCGGCGGGCGGCTCTTGAGTTTCGACCAGGACATGGACGCATACGCCAACCGCATCGACGACAGCCGATTCACCTTCGTTCACGGCAACTTCCGCTACCTAAAGAATTTCCTGCGCTACTACGACGCCCTTCCCGTCGACGGCATCCTTGCCGACCTCGGCGTGTCGTTCCACCACTTCGACGACGGCGAGCGCGGCTTCTCATTCCGCTACGGCGAGGGAGCGCTCGACATGCGCATGAGCCGCGACAATAGTCTCGACGCCCGCCGCGTGGTAGGCGAATACGACCTTGACCGCCTCACCACCATCTTCCGCCTCTACGGCGAGTTGAAGAATGCCCGCCGCATAGCCGACAGCATTGTGCGTCGCCGCGAGAGCAAGGAGATAGCCACGATAGCCGACCTGCTCGAGGTGGTGCGCCCCCACATCAACCCCCGCCAGGAGAAGAAAGAACTGGCGCAGGTGTTTCAGGCGCTCCGCATGGAGGTTAACCACGAGGTCGACGCCCTTCAGGAATTCCTTACACAGACCCTTACCGCCATACGCCCTGGAGGCCGCCTGGCGATAATCACATACCACAGCATCGAGGATCGCATGGTGAAGAACTTCATGCGCAGCGGCCGCATCGACGGCAAGGTCGAGACCGACTTCTTCGGCAAGCGCCTGACGCCGATTAGCCCGCTGTCTGGCAAGCCGATAGTGCCCAGCGACGAGGAAGTGGAACGCAACCCCCGCGCACGCAGCGCCAAACTCCGCGTGGCGGTAATAGGAAAGGAGGACGAGCGATGAGCGAGCAGGAGCCCAAGAAACGCAGTAGCATGCTGACGAAGTTCTTCCGCGGGCAATGGCTGTCGCTTGGCGCCTACAAGCGCAACTTCGCCAGCGTGATCATCGTGGTGGCAGTGATAATCATCTACATCACGTTCAAGTACGAGACGCAGATGAAGATAACCACAATCATCCGCCTCAACGACGAACTCGCCAACTCGAAGACCAACATGGTCAGCGCCTCGTCGAAATACGCAAGCGAGATACGCGAAAGCGAACTCACCGAGAAACTCGACACCCTCCACCTCTACCTGAAAGTGGCAGAGCAACCCCCTTATTATCTTGACAACAATGGAGAAGGAGAAGAAAAATAAGAGTCGGATACAGGAGGGAATACTCAACCGCTACCTGCGCATCTACCTGGCAATCCTGCTGTTTGCCCTGCTGATTGTGGTGAAGTTGGGAAAGACCACCGTCATCGATGCCCCCCACTGGAACGAAAAGGCCCGCCAGTCGCTGCTCGGCGGCGACACCATCATACCCGAACGCGGCAAAATCCTTGCCGCCGACGGCTCCATCCTCGCCGTGAGCGTGCGCTACTATCAGGTGCGCCTCGACCTGCGGTCGCCGCGGTTCAAGGACAAAGAGTTCCTGCCGGAAATCGACAACCTCTGCAAGAGCCTCGCCGCCTTCCACACCCAGCCGCAACGCACGGCAGAGCAATGGAAAGCCCAGTTTGAGAAAGAGTTGAACAAGGACAAAGACAAGCGCACGCGCATCTTCCTGATATCCAAAAAGATGTCGAAAGACGAACTCGACATACTCAAGACCTTCCCCTACCTCAAGACTCCGCACGGACGCACCATCATCACCACCGAGCCGCTCGCCTACCGCGAGAAGCCGTTCGGCCGCATGGCGTCGCGAAGCATAGGCAAGGTCAACGACCTCAAGCACGGCACCTCCGGACTCGAGATGGAACTCGACTCGCTGCTCTACGGCACACCGGGCATCTCGAAGAAGGTGCAAACCACCAACAAGTTTTCCCGCTGGACCGAGGTGGCAGCCATCAACGGTTACGACGTGCGCACCACCATCGACGTGCATATCCAGGACATCCTCGAGACGGAACTCTACAACATGTGCGTAGAGCAAGAGCCTGAATGGGCCACCGCCGTGCTGATGGACGTGCACACCGGCGACATCAAAGCCATCTCCAACCTGTCGTGGGACAACACCATCCACGACTACACCGAGACCGTCAACCGCGCCGTGCAGACGTGGGAGTTGGGCTCCGTGATGAAACCAATATCGCTTGCCATAGCCATCCAGGACGGCTATGTGCACTCCACCACGCCCGTTGCCGTGGGCAGCAGTTTCGCCTACGCCGGAGCGCGTCCCATCACCGATACCCACTCCATCGGCGCCAGCCCTACGGTCACCGACGTGCTTGCCGGCTCGAGCAACATCGGCAACGCCCGCGTGATTACCAGTGCCTTCGGCAACAAGCCGTGGGAATTCCGCAAGCGCCTTGAGGACATAGGCTTCTTCGAGCGCCTCAGCATTGGCATCTCCGGCGAGTCGCGCCCCATCCTGCAAGACCTCGGCAGCCCCGACAAGCGGTTTGAGAACGCTTGGCGCATCAACCTGTCGCGCAGTTGCTACGGCTACGCGCTGCAGACGCCGCCAATCCTCAACCTCGCCATCATCAACGCCATAGCCAACGACGGCAAGTTTGTGAAGCCACGCCTCTACAGCGAACTGTGGCACCGCGACTCGCTGATCAAACAGATACCCGTGACCTACATCCGCGAACAGGCGTTCACGCCCGAAGTGGCGAAGGAAGTGCGGTCGATGCTCCACGCTGTGGTGTGGAGCGAGAAGAAAGGCGTGCCCACGGCGCCGCGCCTGCAGAACAACTTCGTGGAGATTGCAGGCAAAACCGGCACGGCGCGCATCTTCGAGCCCGGCAAAGGCTACTCCACCCGTCTGCGCGTAACCTTCACCGGCTTCTTCCCCTACGAGAACCCGATGTATTCGTGCATCGTGGTGTTTAACGCCCCGCGCATCCGCAGCGCCCAGTTGGTTAGCGGGCGCGTGCTGATGAACACCGCGCTGAAGATGTATGCCCGCGGCATGCTCGGCAACGAGTCGGACTACCACACCGAGGCCGACAACACCAAGAAGTCGCCCACGCTGATGGCGATGAGCAGCAATGCCACCAACCTGATGCTCAGCGACCTCCGCATACCGTCGTACTCGCAGTACAAGGTGCAGAACCCCGCCAAGGGAAAAGTGCCGCAAGTAACCGGCATGGGACTGCGCGACGCTGTAGCCACCCTCGAGCGGCACGGCATCGTTGTGACCCGCGCCACCGGCACCGGCTTCGTCACCCACCAGACGCCCGAAGCCGGCACGCCGATAAAGAAAGGAATGAAAGCAACATTACAATTAAATAATAATTGAAAGAAAAAATGAGTAAGCCATTATCACAATTATTGTCAGTAATCAAGCCGGTCAGCGTCAACGGACCGGTCGACAAGGAAATCTCCGGCGTGGAGAGCGATTCACGCAAAATCACCGCGGGAGGATTGTTTGTGGCAGTGCCCGGCGTCAATGTCGACGGACACAAGTTCATACCCGATGTAATCAAAGCAGGAGCCACCGCCATCGTGTGCCAGACGCTCCCCGAGTCGCTCGCCGACGGAGTGACATATATC
>CAVAOU010000144.1:0-5189 GCA_963590085.1 Senegalimassilia sp.
TCTCAGCACAGTCCTGAAGACCCCAGATGTTGACAAAACCTGCGTCGGCACGGCTAACCATATCAGAAGCCATGATGTAAGGCACCATCGAGAAGTTCATACCGTTGTAGCGACGAGGGAGAGAGATGCCCATCAAGCCAGCCTTCACGCAAGCGTCGAAGTTTTTCTTCGTGCCCTGTGCGTATTCAACGTGGCCGTCAACCAAATGAGGACCTTCGTGGTCAACGTCCTCTGCATTTGGAGCGATTACCTCACCTGCAATTTCGCCGGCGATTTCAAGTACCTTCTCATATGAATCCATCGCATCATCGAAGTCGAATGGAGCATAGTCATACTTTTCTGCATCGGTGAAATTACGTTCTTTCATTTCAACGATTTTACGCATCAAAGGATGGCTAAGATGATGCTTCAAATCTGGATTATCTTTATAAAAATTAGCCATAACTACTTAGAATTTTTCTTGTAATACTTAATTAATGCCGGGATAACCTCTTCCAAATCGCCAGTGATTACATAGTCGGCGATTGCATTGATTGGTGCATCCGGGTCATTGTTGATTGAAATAATGATTGAACTGTCCTGCATACCTGCAATGTGCTGGATTTGGCCGGAGATACCGCAAGCGATATACAATTTCGGGTGGACAGTTACGCCAGTTTGGCCGATTTGACGCTCGTGCTCAGTGAAACCAGCATCGACAGCGGCACGCGAAGCGCCTACCTCGCCACCGAGAGTTTCAGCGAGTTGGTGCAACAGGTTGAAGTTTTCCTTGCTGCCCACACCGTAACCGCCGGCAACGATGATTGGAGAGTTCTTGATGTTGATTTTCGACTTTGCGATGTGGCGGTCAATGACTGAAACGACATAGTCGGCTGCTGAGATGTAGTCGGCAGGATTCAAGTCAACGACCTCGCCTTTATAGTTTGCGTCGAAGATTTCCTTCTTCATCACGCCCTCGCGCACTGTTGCCATTTGCGGACGGCACTCAGGGTTGACGATTGTAGCCACGATGTTGCCACCGAAAGCAGGACGAATCTGGTAAAGGAGGTTCTTGTATTCAGTCTTTGTCTTAGGGTCTGTGTGGTCGCCGATTTCGAGCGATGTACAGTCGGCAGTCAAACCGCTGTGGAGGCACGACGAAACGCGAGGACCGAGGTCACGGCCAATCGACGATGCTCCCATCAAGCAAATCTGAGGCTTGATTTCCTTAAACAGATTGATGATTGCTGCAGCGTGAGGGAGCGAAGTGTAAGGATACAATTTTGCGTCCTCAAACTTATAAACGCGGTCAACGCCATAAGGGAAGATCTGCTTCTCGATGCCTTCCAACTTATCGCCAAGCACAACAGCCTCCAACAATACACCCAACTGGGTAGCCAATGCACGGCCCTTGGTCAACAACTCAAGGCTGACGTCAGAAATATGACCGTCTTCATATTCGCAATATACTATAAGATTATTGTTATCTTTCATAATGATTATTTTTTGAAACTACCCTATTGTGTGGTTTGCTATCAATTCTTTTACCAAGTCTTCAATCGCCTGTTGGTCTTTGCCTTCCATGCGCTTGCTTTCCTTTGCCTGGAAAACGACGTTCACAATACCCTTTACCTTTGTAGGCGAGCCTTTCAGACCGATTTGTTCAGGGTCGGCCTCAACAAATTCAGCGCTCCATTCCTTGAGTTGCAAATATGGGCGAGCATCGACGAGAGCAGCTTTGTCTTCAGCCAACGCAGCCTTTTCGCTTGGAGTAACGGCATATTTGAATTTCTGCACGCGCTTTGCATTGCGTGGACGGCAGTCGTCGGCAGAACCGTTGACTGTAATGACCAATGGCAGCGGAGCCTCAACTGTTTCTACACCAGCCTCGATGCGACGGGTAACAGTTGCCTTACCGTTTTCTACCTTTTCAATCTTCTCTGCATAAGTGACCTGCGGAAGGTGAAGTTTCTCAGCAACCTGAGGAGCAACTTGCGCAGTGTCGCCGTCGATGGCCTGGCGACCAGCAATAATCAAGTCGTATTCGCCAATCTTTCTGACTGCAGCCGACAGAGCGTAAGATGTAGCCAAAGTATCAGCACCAGCGAAAGCGCGGTCGGTAAGCACAATACCTGTATCAGCGCCTCTGTAGATAGCCTCTCTGATGATTTCAGAGGCACGTGGAGGTCCCATCGTAAGGATTGTGATTGTAGTATCAGGATTTTGCTCCTTGATTTGCAGGGCTTGTTCCAATGCATTCAAGTCTTCCGGGTTGAAAATCGCAGGCAAAGCCGCACGATTTATCGTACCGTCCTCTTTCATTGCATCTTTTCCTACATTTCGAGTGTCTGGCACTTGCTTTGCCAGAACAATAATTTTATATCCCATAAGTAGAAATATTTTTATTAATGAATTTTTTCTAGTTTAGACCTTCACAAAGGTAAATATTTTAGAAGATTAGACAAACCATTTTACGATTTTAAACACGAAAAACGGACTCTTCGGTTTGTCAGAGTCCGTTTCGGTTGTCATATCTCTACAACATTATTTCTTTATTTCGGCAGCTGCTTTTGCTTCCCAGCCCAAGGCACTTGCGCCGAGCACTGCAGCATCGCTTTCCTTCAATTCAGAGAGCAACAATTTAACTTTGCCTTTGAACACTGCCATTGTGTTGCGGTCCATTGATTCCTTCAACGGGCGCATCAGCAAATCGCCAGACTTAGCCAAGCCGCCGAACAGCACGATTGCTTCTGGGCTTGAGAATGTAATGAAGTCTGCCAAAGCAGCGCCGAGGATGTCGCCAGTAAAGTCGAAGATGTCCTTAGCCATCTTGTCGCCAGCAACGGCAGCATCGTATACGTCCTTCGAAGTGATTGAGTCGATGTCGAGAGCGCGGAGCATTGAAGGCTCACCAGCGCGGGCTTCAAGGAATTCACGAGCAGTGCGTGCTACACCAGTTGCCGAAGCATAAGCCTCAAGACAGCCTGTGCGGCCGCAACCGCAGATACGTCCGTTGTTGCGCTTCATAATCACGTGGCCAAGTTCGCCAGCAAAGCCGTCGTGTCCGTAGACCATCTGACCGTTTACCACGATACCGCTACCAACGCCAGTACCCAAAGTGATCATAATGAAATCCTTCATGCCGCGAGCCACGCCGTAAGTCATTTCGCCGATGGCTGCTGCGTTTGCATCGTTGGTGATTGCTACAGGGATGCCAAATTTGTTTGAAACCAAGTCGGCCAATGGAATTGGAGTTGGCCAAGGCAAGTTCACGCCGTCAGCGATAACGCCTGTAAAGTAGTTAGCGTTTGGAGCACCGATACCGATACCTGCAATCTTGTCGACAGCATCGTTTGCCACGATAAGTTTTGTCAGTTCTGTATACAGTTCATCGATATAATCTTCAATGGCAGCATGTTTTGCTGTTTTGATAGAGCCACTTGCCAATACTGTGCCTCTGGCATCAACGATACCAAATACGGTGTTTGTACCACCGAGGTCGATACCTACAACATAGGGTTTACTCATAATATGGTTTTTAAGATAGTTGAAAGTTTAATAACCACAAAATTATAACTAATGTTTGAATGACAAAAATTTAATAAGGAAAAAGTCGCTTGCGTTAACCACAATTATCACACTTCCGCTGCCGTGATTTGGCAATTGCGCAACTTTCCTTGTCGCAGCATGAGCAACAACTGCCTTTGCGCTTCCGCATATTTATGATTTTGCAGACCACATAGGCCACCAGCGCCACAAAAACGATTCCAACGATTATGTACTGGATTAGCATTCCTTTTTCCATATAGCCTCCTTATTTGTTTTTCATTGCATTCATCAGTTTACTGAATTCAAGGGCGAAGTTCGGGGTTGTCTGTCCGCCCGAAATCATGGTCTCGACTTCCGGCATCGTGAAGAAACGGCCTTCGGAAATCTCATCCGGGTCGACCTTTATTTCAGCCTCGTCGGCTACGCATCGGAAGGTGTTGACCAGTTCGCGTTCCACATCGCTTTCGAAGACGTAGGTGTACAACTTTTCGGGGTTGCGCACCGTCAACGACAGTTCCTCTTCCGCCTCGCGGAGCAATGCCGTCGCCACGGTTTCGCCATAGTCAACATGCCCGCCCACGGCGGTGTCCCATTTGCCCGGCTGTATGTCCTTCGCCATGGAGCGCTTCTGCAGAAACAGCAGTCCGTCTTTGTCGAAAACATGCAGATGCACCACCGGGTGCAGCAACTTTGCGCCCGAGTGGCATTGCTGACGGGTGGCAGAGCCTATGACGGCGCCATTTTCGTCGACAATCGGAAACATTTCCTTATTGTTTAGTTTTACCATCTTGCGGATATTTCGTCGATATGTATTTTTTCAGTTGCGAAGGGGTTTGTTTCCCTTTCAACTCCTCGAAAGTCACTCTAAAGCCGCACCCTGTACGATAGTTGCTGCAACCGAACGCAGTGTTGCCCTTTATCATGTGGCCCGTGCCGCACAACGGGCACGGCACCTGGTCGTAGGACTTTACCGCCGGAGCGCGTTTCTTCTTTTCTGCCGGCTGAGCAGACTTCGTCTTGGCAGGCGGTGTTGACTCCACGGCAATCTTGTAGCCGCTGTTGTCGCTCAACACGTCGAAAACGATTTGGTTAATCTGCGCTTTCAACTCATTGATGAATTCCTGAGCCTCATACTCCCCTTTCTCAATCTTGCGGAGTTTGTTTTCCCAGATTCCTGTGAGTTTGGCTGACTTAAGCAGGTCTACCTTTATAGTGTCGATAAGGGCTATGCCCGCAGCGGTTGCCTTAAGACTCTTGCGCTCTTTTTGGATATATTTGCGCTTGAACAGCGTCTCGATTATCGCGGCTCTTGTTGACGGCCTGCCGATGCCGTTTTCCTTCATTGCGTCGCGCAACTCCTCATCCTCGACAAGTTTACCAGCGGTTTCCATTGCCCGCAGCAATGTTCCTTCGGTGTAGTACTTTGGCGGCTGAGTCGTTTTTTTTACAATCGACGGCTCGTGCGGACCCGACTCACCTTCGGTAAACGGCGGCAAAATCTTGTCGGAAGAGTCGCCGTCCTCCTTGTTTTCGCCAGTCACCTTGCCGTAGACCACTCGCCAACCCTCTTTCACTATCTGCTTGCCGTTGGCCTTGAACTCTGCATCACCGACATTGCCGAGCACCGTTGTCTGGTCGTATTCACAATCAGGATAGAAAAC
>CAVAOU010000145.1:0-5170 GCA_963590085.1 Senegalimassilia sp.
GCTCCATATTCTTCAATGCAGAAAGCAACGAAGAGGGCGATGTCTTTGTCTTTACTATTCATTGTCTTATCACTGCTGTAAAGATATAAACATTTTGCTTAAAAGTGGAGCGTATTTTAATTTTTGTTGGATTTTTTGACTTTTTGTTGGCAAATGGATGCGTTTCGCAATGAAAATGATTAAATTTGTGGTGAATTTATAAGTAACTAATGCTCGCAGACAAGAAATTGTTAGCCTATGTGTTGTAGCGGTTTGGATTGAGAACTTTTTGAAGGCTAACGTTTCCCAGCGGTTTTTGAATTTGTATATAGAATCAGTTCACATATTTAAAATCTTGATTATGAAAAAAATAATCGCAATCTCACTTTTGGCAACGGCTTGTGCTACAGGCGCCGTGGCTCAGAATGTTGTGGTCACAACATCCGACGGCACTGCCCATAAGTTTGCTGCCGAGAGGGTAAAGGACATTACCTTTACGAAAATCGACAATCCTGACACCGACGTTACGGTGTTCAATTCCATCGACGCCACCTGCTACTCGAGTGGCGCAGTCGAAGCCACTTTTTCAAGCGAGGCTACCACCAAGCAGGTGACTCTCTGGATTGTTGGCCCGTCGATGGGCAAGTTTCTCTATGACGGCTCCTACACGGTTACTTCCGAGTATGGCGCTATGACCATCGACAGCGATGCTTCCTATTCCTTCATCAAGGACGGCACAACTAAGCAAGGACTTCAGTCGGGCACAATGAACGTGTCGATCGACGGCAAGACCTACACCATCACTTTCGACCTTGTCGCTGCCGACGGCACTACGCTCAAAGGCCAGTACCAAGGCGCTATGCCAGGTCTCATTGGCCGCGACGTTACTCTCCCAACATGCGAAGAGCCTAAGGTGAAGACCAACGACCTCGACGGCCGTGTGGACGGTGAATACTACATCAAGATGAACGACTCTTCGTGGAAATACGAGATGGCTATGGACTTCTATGCCGCTGCGGGCACTACAGCCCTTCCGGCAGGCACCTACACCTACTCTTCGGAGAGCAAGACTCCAGGTACATTCGGCCCTAACAGTTTTCTTGACCTCTATAGCCCAAGCAGCAGTTCGCGTTTCGTAGACGGCAGTACAGCCACAATCTCCTACGATGACGACAACAACATCAATATGGTGCTTAACCTCGTTACCGACGGCGGCCGCAAGATGGATATGACCTACAACGGTGCAATCACATTCCCTCCGTTCGATGCGCCGGCAACCACTCTCGCCACTGGCGCTGCAACAAGCACATGGTCGTTGGGCAAAAACGCAACTCTTGAGTTTGCCACTGCCGACAACGCAACAAAGGTGGTTATGGACGTGTATGATGTTTCTGCTCCTTACCTTGAGACAGGTACCTACACCTTCGCTTCCGACAACACCGACATGACAGTCGACCTCAACGCCTCGTGGAGTTATGTGCAGACAGGCGATACAAAGACTGGCTTCAAGTCGGGCACAATGACCGTAAGCGCTTCGGGTATCGAATACACTATCGTCATCGATGCCGTACTTACAACAGGTAGCGCCTTCAAGGCTGAATATGTAGGCAGCATGGGCAAATACGGCAAGGATCTTTCGCTCACTCCTGCGCAACCAGAACTTGGCTCAATCACTGATCAGGTGGCTGGCGAATACTATCTGAAGATGCACGACACCAACTGGAGCGATTTCGAAATGGCTATCGACTTCTTCGCCGACGCTTCAACCAAGCGCTTGCCTGCCGGAACCTATACATTCTCCAACGACAAGACTCCTGGCACATTCAGCCGCGTGGGCTACATTTCGCTCTACAGCCCGTCGGACACTGGCTACTACACTGACGGTAGCACCGTCACCGTGCTCTACGAAGGCGACAACCTTGTGCTCGACTGCGTGCTGAAACTCGAGAACGGTCGTACAGTATATCTTAACTACTCTGGTCCTCACGACTTCCCAGCAGAGGAGACAACTAAAGAGACAATCACTCTCGCCACAGCAACAACTCCGACTATCAAGAACAACAACGGTCGCGTTGATGGTGAATTCTATGTTAAGATGGCCGACTCTTCTTGGAACTATGAGATGGCAATCGACTTCTTTGCTGATTCATCGGCAAAGACTCTGCCAGCAGGCACATATACATACTCAACTACTTCGGAAGCAGGCACATTCGGCAGCAAGAGTTATGTTGACCTCTGGACTCCAAACCTCGGCTCTTGCAAGTTTGCAGAAGGCAGCACAGCAACGGTGGCCTACGACGGCGACAACATCGTGCTCTCGCTCAACCTCATTATCGACGGCAAGGACTACATCGTAAAGATGGACTACACCGGCCCGATTACATCTGAACTTAACAACTAAAAGAATACAGTAAAATGAAAAAATATATTTTAGCAGCTTTCGTGGCATTGGCATCACTCGCATCAGCTAATGCTTCCAACACGTACCCTTATATGCTGTATGTCCACACCACCGACGGTACGACCGTCGACTTCAAGTTTGCCGACGAGCCTATCGCTACCATTGAGAACGGCGAACTCCACATTTCGTTGGCTTCAACCCAAGAGGTTGCCTATAGCCTTGAGAATGTAACCAAACTTACCCTCGACGCCGACCCTGCAAGCGTTAGCAAAATTGAAGGCAAGTCGCTCAGTTTCGTGGTTACCGAAACACAAATCCTCGTTGACGGTCTCGACGCTGCTGCCGCAGTGGCTGTCTATGACGTCAAGGGCCGTTGCCTCGTTTCGACCAAGGCCGACGCTGCCGGACACGCAGAGGTGGCTCTCGGAGGCTTAAGCAAAGGTGTGTATGTGGTAAGCACGCCAAAACAGTCATTTAAATTCATCAAATAGACAAGCACGTTATGAAAAGAAATATATTGGCATTATGCGCTCTCGCAGCGGCATCGTCGATGTTCGCGCAGAGTTATCAGGTGGTGGTCACCACCAAGGACGGAGAGAAATCGGTTTTCACCTCCGACCAACTGGCTAACATTTCGTTTACCGATGCGCCTACCTACATTGCCGCAAACACTCTGCTTGAGGCAACCTACAATCCTCGCTCAACCAATGCCCGCTACGACTTCTGCATCGCCACGGAGCAACCTGATGACGAGGGGCAGCCTGCAGAAATCGGCGGCCTGCAGTTGGCTTTGTCGCTCTATGCTCCTCTCAGCGAAGAGGCACAGAACGCAAAGTTGTCGGAAGGCTACTACCGTGTGGCAAACACTGGCGAATCGTATACCATCAGTTCTGAGAATTCAGCCCTGTGGATGCGTACTGCAGAGGGTAGCGACGGCGTTGCCGTGGGCTACGTTGTAGGCGGTACAGTAGATGTGAAGTGCGATGGCGACTGGTACGACATCCGCGCCGAACTCGAACTGCTCGGCGATGCAACTGCTGAAGTTTCCTATGTAGGTCCGATCAAGTTCTCTGTAGGTTCGTCGGGTGCTGTCGACTTTACTGAAGACGTCGACGTTAAGTTTACCGAAGGCCAGGGTCGCGTATGGGCAAACTGGTTCAACCCGTTCTGCGACGACGGCTCATTGCAGTTCTTCACTGGCACATTCAACGCCAGCGGCTCGCAGACCGAGGGCTACTACCTTTATGTGCCTTTCTACATGCCTAAGGATGCAAAGCACACCTCAAACTGGGCTCCAGTGGTTACCGACGGTGTCTACACCATCGACCCGCGTACGCGTGTGACAAGCCAGACCTATCTGCCTTACACCGTTTCTATCGGTCAGGTGATGGAGGTCATGGGCTCAAGCACTCCAATGGGTTGCTACATTACTTACTTGGCTGCCGACGGCCGTGTTTCGATGGCAACAATTGAGAGCGGCACAATGGTTGTGTCTAACAACGGTGCACACTTCGAGTTTGACTTCCTTTCGCCAACAGGCCTGAAGATTACAGGTTCCTACGACAAGAAGCCTTACATCGTGAACTATATCGACAACAGCAATGAGCCTGTTCTTCCTGACGGACTCACTGGCGACTACACATTGTCGAAGTTCCCATCTGACGTTGCCGTTATCGACTATAACTGCGGCGACTATATCATCGAAGGTACAAACTCTCACATCCTTATGTTCTCCGATCCAGAGCAGACCGAAGGCGACTACCTCTGCCTTGAGGTGCTTTCCAACAGCGAGGCTGAGTTGAAGGACGGTACTTACACCATCGACAACTCGCTCACCGACCTCAGCGGCATCAAGGGTTTCGTAAGTTTCGCAGGCAATATGGAATTCAGCTGGTATGGCGACCTCGACTCTACCGACGACGAGGGCTATCAGTCAATCCTTGCGCCAATCCACGGCGGCTCGTTCACAGTAACTACACTCAGCGACGGCAACCGCAAGTTTGACTTCAACCTTCTTGACATGAACGGCAACAAGGTTACAGGCACATTTACTCACGCCATGACCTATGTTGACTATTCAACAAGCAGCACTGCAGTCACCTCGAAGATGGAAAGCACTAAGCGCCGTGCTCTCGGCAAGATTAACCGCACTTGGGGCGGCTCGCACCAGACCACTCCATCGCCTACACTGATGAAGTAGAATAGCATAACCAACCATAAAAAGGAGGAAAACCCGGCGGTTTCCCTCCTTTTTTTATAATCTATAGCCGGTTCTTTAAAGACTTATGCTTTCAAGTCAGACAAGTCGAGTTTGTAGTTTAAGTCGGAGATGTCTTCTTCCCCTAAAAACATAAGCATGTAAATAGGCATATAAACAATCTTGCCGTCCACTTTTACATTGTCATTGCAAAGCACCAAAGCCTTAGGTATGTCGTATTCGGAAGATGCCATGACGTTGGTAAGGGCATTGTGTCGTTCGTAGTCTTTTCCCGACTTAACCTCTATCGGCATCACCTCTCCTTGATATTCAATGACAAAATCCAATTCTCCCAACCGTTTGCTGTTGTAATAATAAAGGTCGAACCCGTGCGCCTTCAATTCTTGGGCTACCATGTTTTCATAGATTGCTCCGAAATTGATGGATTGCGAGTCGTTTAACAGACGCAATTGAATTCCGCCTGCAAATTGGCTCGTCAACAGACCTACGTCGCTTTGAAAGAGTTTGAACAGATTTCTTGTTTTTGCAAGAAGCAAAGGCAATTTGGGCTCTTCAACGTTGTATGTAGGCAG
>CAVAOU010000146.1:0-5131 GCA_963590085.1 Senegalimassilia sp.
CCGAAGAGCAGTTTGAGGACCCGGGAATAAGCGTGAAGGACTACTTCAAGAACTTCTTCGGCATCATGACCTCCAAGGGCGCAGCGCGCCACGTGGTGCTCCGCGCCGACAGCGAGCAGGCAAAATACCTGCGCGCCCTGCCGCTCCACGCCTCGCAGCACGAAACCACGGGCGACGGCTACAGCGACTTCGACTACCGCATCTGCATCACCTACGACTTCATCCAGGAGATTCTCTCCAAGGGCAGCCGCATCACCGTCATCGCCCCCAACGAACTGAAGGTGGCTATCGTAGAAGAGTTGCGCAAGTCGCTCGCCAACTATGAGCCGTAAAAACGACAATTCTGCCACAAAAAGCGATAATTGAGGAATTATTATTCACGGCGCATGCGTTCTGACCGCGTGGAAATGAGTAATTTTGCACCGTGTTAAAGCGTATTCTATCACTTTCAGTCATCTGCCTGCTGACGGCCATCGCCGCCAGCGCTCAGATTGTGGACCTGAAGCAACAGGAAAAAATCGATGCCGACAGCCTTCGCCGCGAACTCGACAACGGTCCTTACTTCACGCTCTACAAGGACAACTACTTCATCACTGGTACGTCGGTAGGCCCGCAGGCGCCGTCGCGCACCAACAGCGACGTGAAGTTTCAGGTGAGCATCGCCCAGCGCCTCACCAAGAGTACGCTCCCCTTCAACACCTACCTCTTCCTCTTCTACTCGCAGAAGTGCATGTGGAACGTCTACGAGGAGTCGCTCCCTATGCGCGACCTCAACTTCAACCCGGGCATCGGATTGGCGAAGCACCTCTTCGTGAAGAACCGCTACATCGGCAAACTCACATTCCTCATCGAGCACGAGTCCAACGGCCGCGACGGCGCAGAGTCGCGCAGTTGGAACAAGATTTCGCTTGCCTGCAACATCTTCGTGGACCCCAACCTGATGATCCACGGCAAGGTGTGGATACCGATTGTCGACGGCATGAACAACAAGGACATCCTCGACTACAGCGGCATCTACCAGATGGGCATGACCTACACCTCGCCAAACAAGCGCTTCGGCATGGGCCTCACCCTCATCAAGCGCCGCGGCTGGCGGTTGAGCTACAACTCCATCTGGGAGTTCAACTACCGCCTGTTCAAGAAGGACAACCAATTCCTCTTCCTGCAGTACTACAACGGCTACGGCGAAAACCTCCTCGACTACAACCAGTTCCACTCCCGCCTCCGCGTGGGCATCGTCATCAAGCCGAAAATCTTCAGCGACTTCTAAGACACCGCACAAAATCTCCCCGCACGGGAAAGTTGTGCTTGCGAGGAGGAAGCGCCTCGTAAGCGAAAAGTTATGCATGGAGGAAGCGTCCCGTCGGGACGCCGTATTGATAACCCCAGGCTTCAGCCTGGGGATGGCTGATTACCAGATAATTGCGCCCTGTAAGCGGCGCCACAGGGGTGTGGTTGCCTAGTTGGTGCGGTGGCGTACTTACAGCACGCAAATACTTGATTGGCAGCCCAGCCCCAGGCTAAAGCCGTGGGGTTATAGACATTTCGCCTCTTCGAGGCTCTCCGACTTATATAGACGAAAAAAAACCTTCCCGCAACCGCTGCGTGAAGGTCTGTAATATGTCTGTAGAATAAAGTAAATTAGCGAGCGAGTTCAATGAGCATTTCGCCGGCTGCGCTAAACAGCCCCACGTTGCCGTTTGGCAACTTGCCGAACGATGCCACGTCGTCGACGGTCTTCACAAACTTGTCCTCGAAGTCCATGTTGCCGCAGAGGCGCATGGTGAGGGCGAGGTTGCCGAACTTCAGCGTCTGGTTGCCGCCGGTGGTGTAGGAGCCGTCAAACGAGTTGCAGCCGGCATTGCCGTGGGTGAGGTGTTCCTCGGTGTCGAACCAGATGGTTGGTTTCTCCTCGGCGTCCTCGCTGCCCATTCCGGCCACGCTCACGATGTTCCATTCGCCCTGCAGGTCGGCATGGGCGAGTTTGCCCTTGCGGCTCTGCAGTTGCGCTATGGTGCGACCGCTGGCATCGGTGAGCAGAAGTGTTGATTTGTCTATTTTGTAGCCCTTGGCGCGGTTGAGCATGTCCATCACGGTGCGTTCAGCCTTCATGTCGGCACACATCATGCGTGTGGAGCCCACCTTGCTGAAGTCGATGGTGCCAGGCTTCTGGTTCTTGCTGATGGAACCCACAATCTGGTTGCATCCGGCGTTGCCGTAGACCGAGCCGTCGTTGGTGTTGATGCCTATGTAGGGCGCGGTTTCAGCCTTAACGGCGTTGCCCTCGATTGAAGTAATTTCCCATTCGCCGTTGAGTTCCGCGATTGATGCCTGCTTGCTTGCGCCGCACGATGCGAGGAGCATGGTGGCGAAAGCCACTGGCAGGATATGAGCGTATACTTTCATAAGATTTGTCGTTTGGTTGGTTTATAATAGAAAAACGCAGCGATGCACGGAATACTGCACCGCTGCGCGAAAAATTTTTTTTATTTTCTTGTCTGGCCGTTGCCGGTGATGATGTATTTGTAGGTTGTGAGTTCCGGCAGAGCCATCGGCCCGCGGGCATGGAGTTTCTGGGTGGAGATGCCAATCTCGGCGCCGAAGCCAAACTGTCCGCCGTCGGTAAACGACGTAGGCAGGTTGGTGTAGACGCAGGCGGCGTCCACCTCTTGGGCAAACGTCAGGCACGCAGCCTCGTCGTCAGCCACGATGCTCTCGCTGTGGTGCGACGAGTAGCGGGCAATGTGGTCGAGCGCGCCAGCGAGTCCGTCGACCGTGCGCACCGACATCTTGTAGTCGAGATATTCCTCACCCCAGTCGCTGTCGTCGGCATGCTCGAGCAGCGGATATTTGCCCTGGAGCGCGGCGTAGGCCTCCTCGTCGGCACGAATCACCACGTTCTTGGCCTCCATCGGAGCCACAAGGGCTGGGAGGTCAGAGAGGCGGCGGCGGTCGATGAGCAGGCAGTCGAGCGTGTTGCACACACTTACGCGGCGCGTCTTGGCGTTGAAGATGATGTCGGAGCCCTTCTTCAGGTCGGCCGACGCATCAAAATAGCAGTGGCACACACCCGCGCCGGTCTCGATGACAGGCACCTTGGCATTGTCGCGCACAAGACTGATGAGCCGTGCACTGCCGCGCGGAATCACGAGGTCGACATAGCCCACAGCCTGGAGCATCTCCTGCGTGGTCTCGTGGTCGGCAGGCAGAAGGGTGACGGAGTTGCTGTCGAAGCCCTCATCCTCGAGAGCCTGCTTCAGCACCGCCACGGCGGCACGGTTGGAGCAGTCGGCGTCGCTGCCGCCCTTGAGCACACAGGCGTTGCCGCTCTTCATGCTGAGCGAAAACACGTCGAACGTGACGTTGGGGCGAGCCTCATAGATTACGCCCACCACGCCAAACGGCACACTCACTTTGCTTATCTGCATGCCGTTGGGCTGTGTCCACTGGGCAAGCGTGCGGCGCAGAGGCGACGCAAGGCTAGCCACGCTGCGCATGTCGTCGGCAATGGCCTTCAGGCGCTCTTCGGTGAGCATCAGCCGGTCGTATTTGGGGTTGGCGGAGTCCATCCGCGACAGGTCGTTGGCATTGGCCTCAAGGATGGCAGCCGTTTCGGCCTCCACCTTGTCGGCGGCGTGCAGGAGCAAGCGGTTGATGTCGGCCTCCTGCATGCGGTTGAGTTGGCGCGACGCCTGGCGCGCGCCGATGAGCATTGATTTCAGTTCCTCTTTCATAGTTAGTTACAGTTGCTCGATGTAGAGATAATTGTAGTGGATTAGCGGGCGCAGACCCTGCTTGCCCATTGCGGCGCGCGCCTCGGCGCTGTCGTAACTGGTGCGGCCCACAGCAAATGCGCGTCCGCTGGGGTCTACCACCTTCACGATGTCGTCCTTCTCGAAGTCGCCTTCCACAGCCACTACGCCCACGGGCAACAGACTGCTTGCCTGCGACGACATCAGCGCCTCGTAGGCGCCCTTGTTGATATGCACCTCGCCCTTGGCGAATCCTTCGCTGTGGGCAATCCATTTCTTCACGCTCGACACTCCGCGCCGCTTCGCCACAAACTCGGTGAACGGAACACCCCGCCCGTCGTGGAGCAACAGGTCGGTGAGCACGTTCTCGCGCTTGCCGTTGGCAATGTAGACGGTGATGCCCTCGTCGGCCACCTTGCGCGCCGTGCGAAACTTGGTTACCATGCCGCCGCGGCCCTGCGAGGAGCGCTGCTTGCCGTCGACAATCGACTCCATGTCGATGTCGGCATCCGGCTCAATGCGGCGTATCACCTCCGACTTCGGATCGGACGGGTCGCCGTTGTAGACGCCGTCGATATTGGAGAGAATCACCAGGGCGTCCATGTCCATCATCGTGGCGATGAGGCCCGACAACTCATCGTTGTCGGTAAACATCAGTTCGGTGAGCGACACCGTGTCGTTTTCGTTTACAATGGGGATGACGCCGTTTTCAATCATCACCTCCATGCAGTTTTTCTGATTGAGATAGTGGCGGCGCGTCGAGAAACTCTCCTTGAGAGTAAGCACCTGCCCGCAGGCCATGCCGTGGTCGCGGAAAAACTCGTAGTAGTTGTTGATGAGTTTCACCTGTCCCACAGCCGAAAACAGTTGTCGCGCCGACACCGGGTCGAGCCGGTCCACGCCGCGCATCTCGCTGCGTCCGGCGGCCACCGCACCCGACGAAATCATCACCACCTCCATGCCGGAGCGCTGAAGTTCCACAACCTGGTCGACGAGAGCCGACATGCGCGTGATGTCGAGAGTGCCGTCGCGTCGCGCCAGCACGTTGCTGCCTATCTTTATCGCAATCCTTTTCATAATCCGCAAAGTTACGCATAATCTTCAAGCATTGCTCCGCCTCGGCGAAAAATGTTTTCATGGGCAATTACGGAAAAATTTCACGAATTATGTTTCTGATATTAAAAAAAGTAGTAATTTTGCCGCGGACTTAAACAAGACAATAAATTAAACTATAATAAGAAAAAATGAAAGCATTCGTATTCCCTGGTCAAGGGGCACAGTTTGTCGGTATGGGCAAGGATCTCTACGACAACAATGCAGTAGCAAAAGAACTTTTTGAAAAAGCCAACGAAATCCTCGGTTTCCGCATCACCGACCTT
>CAVAOU010000147.1:0-5096 GCA_963590085.1 Senegalimassilia sp.
ACACTAATCACTGTTGATGTGTTGCGCCTACAGCGCGCTTTTCGTTTGGCCTTCGGCCTAATAGTTGTCGGCGGCGAGGGCGAAGTAAGCCTTCGGGTGAGCGCATACAGGGCACACCTCAGGAGCCTCTTTGCCGATGTGGATATGGCCGCAGTTGAGGCACTGCCAGATGCAGTCGCCGTCGCGCGAGAACACCACCTTGTCTTCGATGTTCTTCAGCAGTTGACGGTAGCGCTCCTCATGGCGTTTCTCGATGGCGCCAACACCCTCAAAGAGTTCGGCGATGTGGTCGAAACCCTCCTCGCGGGCCTCGCGAGCGAAAGTGGCATACATGTCGGTCCACTCAAAGTTCTCGCCAGCAGCAGCGTCGGCAAGGTTAGTCATAGTGTCGGGCACAGCGCCGTCGTGGAGCAGTTTGAACCACAGTTTGGCGTGTTCGCGCTCGTTGCCCATAGTCTCTTCAAAGATGGCTGCAATCTGCACGTATCCGTCCTTTTTCGCCTTCGAAGCGTAGTATGCATATTTGTTGGTGGCTTGCGACTCACCGGCAAAAGCGGCCTGTAAATTGGCCTCAGTTTTTGTTCCTTTAAGTTCTTTCATATCGTTTGGATTTAAATTTGGAAATGCTTCATTTCAAAAGCAAATATAACAATAGAAAATACCTCTAAAAAATATTTTCTGAAAAAAATCGCTAACTTTGTAGCGTAAATAACACTGAAATACCAATCAACTATGGCACGACCAATCAAAGAAACTCCGATTCTCTATGGTGCTGATGCTGTCCGATTTGCAGAAAGAGCGACAAAGGTGGAGCAAATGTCTAAAGAGCAGCGTGCTGAAAACCGCAAGCAACTCGACAAACGCATTGCCAACGCCAAACACAAAATTGAATTCTGCTGGTAAGTCAAGTAATAAATTTCCTCCTATTCAGACGCCTCGTAGAGGCGATATGTTCCAAAACCCCATGGCTTTAGCCTGGGGCTAGGCTGTCTATATAATAACTGCGTGCTGTAAGTACGCCACCCCGTCACTGGTGGCGGAAAAGGATGTAGAGCAGGGCGAGGAGGACAAGCATCACCGCCACGATGGCGGCGTGAACCGAGTGGGCGGCGCGGCGCTCTACGGCGAGCCGCAACTCCGACGGGGTGGCAATCTCCCCAGCGATGCACTGCTCAGCGATGCGTCTCAGCGCCTTGGGCTTCACCTCTGCCGCTTGGAGCGCAAGCGTCAGCACGCGGCCGTAGTCGGCCACTACGTTTCCTTCGCCACGGGGCAATTCGCTCAGACGAAGAGTGCGCCGCTCGGCATCGACCAGCACCGCCTCCAGGCTGAGCCGACGGCCCTCAGGCACATCGTCGAGCAGCAAAGGCAATTCGAAGCGCAGCAGGTCAACCACGCGCATCGTCACGCCACCGCGCTCGCAAATATCCTTAAGCGACACTTCCATGCCTTTCTATTTTCTGCCGAAGTCGGCGGGAATTTCGCCCCAGAGTTTGGTTTCCCACTTGATGATAGGGTTGGTGTAGGTGTTCTGGGCAAGCCACGCCTCGGCGCGCTTCACCAGTTCGAGGAGCACGGCATTGTTGGCGGTGGGCTTCAACTGGGTGCGGCATTTGCGGTCGCGCACCCATTTCTGCGCCGTCATGCTGTCGCTGTAGATGGGGATGTTGCTGCCTTTCTGCTTCAGCAAAGCCAGTCCGTGCACTATGGCAAGGAACTCGCCGATGTTGTTTGTGCCGTCCTTGTAGGGTCCCACCTTGAAGACTTCCTGACCCGTCTGGATATACACGCCGCGGTACTCCATTATCCCGGGATTGCCCATGCATCCGGCATCCACGGCAATGGCGTTGGTGATCACCGCTGGCGGATAGCCTCCGCCCTGCGGCTTTGCTGCCTTGGCTGGCGCTGCGGCTGCCTGGGGAACGGCTACGGCATCGGTCGACTCCTCGTTGATATGGCGCGAGATGTTGCGCATCAGCGTCGATGCCGACTCATCGCTCTCGCGGTACGCCATGATGGCTTCCTCGCGCGAGTGGTACGACTTGTAGCGGGCGCCGGGATAGCCTTCTACCCTCGCCCTGCACTCTTCCCAGTCTTCGCAGATGCCAGGCTCCCGCCCGACAAACACAACGTATGTCTTACTTGCCATAGTTGCAAAGATACAAAATCTATCTTACAATCACCTTCTGCGACTTGCCGCCGACGCTCACAACGTAGAATCCCGGAGCGAGAGCCAAGCGGGTGTCGCCCGCGAGCGTGGCCGCTGCCACCTGCTGGCCAGATGCGCTTACAACCGTTGCGCGGGCGCCTTCGCCGCCAATGATGCGGATGTAGCCCTTGCCGCTTGCCACCTTCACTGCCGACGCCTCAACATCGGTCACTGCGCCCTGCGCGTTGAAGGTGTACTCTACCGTCTTCGACGAGCCCGACTTGTAGACCGCGCGAACGCCCACTGTGTGCTCGCCACGGCTGATGCCCTGGAGAGCGAAATGGGTGTCGGCGGTGGTGCCCTGAAGGGCGTTGTCGAGATATACCTGATAGTTCTGCACGTTGCCTACGTTGTCGGAAGTAGCCTCACGCGGACCGATGTAGAAATCGTCGACCTGCGCGAAGAAGGCATCGTTGGAAACGTAGTGGAGCGCCACGTAGACCGTCTGTCCGGCGTATGCCGACAGGTCGATTGAGTACGTCTGCCAAGCGCTGTACGACGGCGTGATGCGGTCGAGCACGGTCATTGCCGTGTAGTCGTTGCTGGTGGCTATGCAGAGTTCAAATGTTTCGGGATAGTTGCTGTAGGCCTTCACCGCAAAACTCCATTCGTAGCCGTCGCGGATGTCCTGCGCCGGTGCGATGAGCCACTTGTCGGCGGTGTACTGCTGCGGCGAGAAGAAGATCACGCTCTTTTCGCCTGTCGGCGGTATCACGGCGTTGTCGGTAGGCGCCATTGCAGGCTGGGTCTGGTAGGGGTTGAACACCATCGGGGCTATTGCCGCAGGGTTGGAGGTGGTGCTTGCGCCAGGGAAGTTCACGATGTTCGACTGTGTGCCGAGGGCTATCGGGTAGACCACGCGGCGGTCGTTGTCGATCGATGTCCAGTCGCCGAAGGCGGTAGCAAAGTCGTCGTAGTCCTCAAAACTGTCGCTGAAGCCGAGGTCTTGGTTCCAGCGCACCTCTGCGTCGACGAGGCTCGGATTGGCCTCATTGTCGCTCTGGCTCACGGTGATGTTGTACGGGTCGGTGATTGTCTCCACAAGGTTGATTGTAACCTGCGCAGCCTTGTCGACGGTCACCTCGTCGCTCCAATGGCCATAGCGGTCGGCGTCGAGCGAGATAAGGTAGTTGCCCGCGGGCACTGACTGGAGGGTCATTGTGCTGCCGGTGATTGCCACGGAGAACGACTCTGTGGTGGTTCCGTTGAGCAATTCAAGTGTCTCGCCCACTGGTGTCTCGCCGTCGTTGGCGGAGATGTTGACCGTGAGCGGATAGTATTCGCCACTGCCCACGGTAAACTCATCGCTCACCACGTCGCTCTCGGCGCTTTTGTAGACGGCCTTAATGCCGAAGGTGTAGGTGCCCGCGGCCAACTGCGGGAAGTCGTAGTGGTACGACTCGGTTTCAGCCACCTTCACGCCGTCCTTGTAGACGTAGAAACGCTCGTTGGGGTTGGCAGGCGAGCGGAGCGCCGAGCGAATAGAAACCGTCGATGCCTCGTCGTCGGCATAGTAGTCGGCCTGACCCACGAAGAAGTCGTCGACCATCAGCATGAAGGCGCCGCCGTTGCTCGGGTCGCCGATATAGTGGATGGCAATGCGCACCGTCTCGCCGGCATAGGCCGAGAGGTCGTACTGCATGGCGTGCCATTCGGTGTAGTCTACTGTCTCGTAGTTGCCCGACGAGATGATGTCGAAGTCGCTGGCTTCGGGATTGTCGACGGTGGTGATGCCCACCTCGAAGCGCTCCTTGTAGACGTCGGCCGCTTTAGCCATGAAGCGCACAATGTTGTCGGTGCCCACGGTGATGGCTGGCGAAATCAGCCAGTCGTCGTTGGCGCTGCCGCCGCTGGTGCGCACAAAGCCGGCATACTGCTTGCCGCTGTAGGCGCGGAGCACTGGGTATTCGCTCCACCACGACGGCTCTACGGTCAGCGGGTTGATGATCTGCGCATACTGCAGCGTGGCGCGGTTGGGATAGGAGCCCTGCAGAGGCGCTGCGGCGGCATGGTCGCCGTCGATGCCTGTCCAGGGGCTGAACTCTATGGCAAATGGCTCATAACTCTCGAAATCGTCGAAAAACACCGGGTCTTCGCGGTTCCACGTCAGGCGCACGTCGCTGAGTCCGGTCACCGGGTCGTGGGTTTCTTTCGTCTTGAGGGCAAACGGGTTGCGCACGGCCTCTTTCAGCGTCAGGCTGACGGTCATGTCACTCGTAGCGTTGAAGTCCTGCGTCAGGGTGGCATAGCCGCTGCGGCTCACCGTGATGCGGTGGTTGCCGGCATACACCTTGATGCTGCATTCGCCGTTGGCATTGAGCACTGTCTCGGTGGAGCCGTAGGTAAGGCTGTAGTCGGTCTGCTCCAACACGAACTGCTGTCCGCTGAGCGATTCACCGGTTTCGGCGGTTATCTTTACCTTGAGGTTGACGCTGCGCGACGCCGCCGACAGCGAGAATGTGGCTGTGAGTGCCAGCAAGATGAAAAATAGTTTGAGTCTGTCCATATAAAGTTTGTAGTTTTTGTTTCTTATTTACGCAGATAGCCGCGCATAGCGCTTGTTGTGACTACCGACGCCAACAGCCCGACCACTGCCACGATGGCAAAAATCATCGCCACGTCGGCCATGCTGACTGCCACGGGATAGGTGCTCACCACGAGGTTGCTCGTGTCGGCGCTCAGGCGGATAAATCCGAACTGCTGCTGGAGGAAGCACAGCGCCACCCCGACAGCGAGTCCGGCCACGGCACCAATGATGGAGATGAGCCATCCCTCGGCAATGAAGATGCGCGACACCATGCGGTTGTCGGCGCCGAGGCTATGGAGCGTGGCTATGCTCTGATTTTTCTCGAGTATGAGGATGGCGAGGGTGCTAATCACGTTGAAC
>CAVAOU010000148.1:0-5037 GCA_963590085.1 Senegalimassilia sp.
GCATCGTGCTCCCCGACGGCAGTCATCTGCTCAACGACGAGGTGCTTAACGGCGCCATCGCCCTGATACTTGTCACTTGCATTGTAAGCAGCATAGTCACCGAGCGCGCCGCCCGCAAGATGGCACTCAGCGAAATGGAATCGTCGGAACCTGAAGAATCCGAAGGCGAGCGCATACTCGTCAGCGTGGCGAACGCCTCGACCCTCGAGAGCCTTGTCGGACTGTCGGTGCTGGTGCGCGACAGCAAGTCGACCGACAATGTCGTTGCGCTCAATGTGGTTAGCGACAGCGATAACCGCAATACCGCCCGCAGTGCCCAAAGCGGCAAACGCCTCCTGCAGAACGCCGCGCAGACAGCCATGGGCGCCGGACTGATGCTCAAAACCGTGAGCCGCTACAGCGCCAATGTTGTTACGGGCGTGGTGCATACGGCACGGGAGCAGGAGTCAACCACCGTGATTCTGGGCATGCATCGCCGGCTTATCTCCGCCGATACCTTCGAAGGCCCGTATATGGAAGAATTTCTGACCAGGCTTCATAGGGAAATAGTGTTTGTGAGAATGCTCATGCCGTTCAACACCCTCCGCCGCATCATCGTGGCGGTGCCAGTGAAAGCACAATATGAGCCAGGATTCTCAAAATGGGTGGGACATATAGTAAAGGTAGGCCGCACGCTCGGATGCCAGATTGTGTTCTATGCCAATCCGCAGACACATCCGTTCCTCAGCCTGCTCGTGCGCCGCATGGGATATGAAGACAAAGTGCGCTACGAGTCGCTCGAGTCAGTGTCCGACCTACTGCTCCTGTCGGCGTCCGTCAACTACGACCATCTGCTCGTCGTAGTGGCATCGCGCCCTGGCGGAGTGTCGTACCACCCCGACTTCCAGCAGTTGCCCGAAATCGTAGGGCAGTACTTCAACAACTGCAGCGCCATCCTCGTTTATCCCGACCAGACCGGCGAACCCGCCGAACTCCCGGCATTTACCCAACCACTGAAATAGCCGGCTACTTGTAGTTGTCGGCGATGTTGTAGATTGATTCGAAAATCTCCTTGTCCTCGTCACCCAGTTCCTTGCCGCGGCGCGTCATCATGCGCTTTGCCGTGTCGAAGAACTTGCTGACCGACACATCCGAATAGCCAGCCACGCTACCCTCGAGAAATGAAGCCACGAAATTGCGCGGGAAGCCAGCGCCGTGGATGTTGACACCCACGCCCACCACCGTAGCCGTGTTGAACATGCAGTTGATGCCCGCCTTTGAGTGGTCGCCCATGATAAGGCCGCAGAACTGCAGACCCGTGCGCATGAAGCGGTGAGTGCGGTAGTTCCAGAGTTTGATTTCCGTATAGTCGTTTTTAAGGTTTGACGCATTCGTTCCGGCGCCGATGTTGCACCATTCGCCAATCACCGCATTGCCGAGGAATCCGTCGTGAGCCTTGTTGCTGTAGCCGATCATCACCACATTGTTCAGTTCGCCGCCCACCTTGCAGAACGGGCCCAGCGTTGTGGCGCCATAGATCTTTGTGCCCATGTTGACTTGCGCATGCTCGCAGGCTGCAAACGGCGCACGGATGCAGGTGCCCTCCATCACCGTTGCGTCCTTTCCTATATATATAGGTCCGGCGGTAGTGTTGAGGATTGCCGCCTCGATGCTTGCGCCCTCCTCAATGAAGATGGTAGGCAGGCCGTCGTCGAGCATGCGTGGGCCGATTACTGTGCAGGAGTCCGACACCGGCTTCGACTGCCGTCCCGCCGTAATCAGGCGGAAGTCGCTCTTCAGCTGCGCGTCATTCTTCTGGAAGATGTCATATAATAAGTGAATGCCGTCGATTTCGCCGTTGTAGGCAACCACCTTTACAAACTTCCCGCTTTCGAACGCATCCTTCGTGCCGCAATAGGCAATCAGTTCGTCGCCCGCTTTCAGCGCCTCGCCAATCTGCAGTCCAGCGATGGCCACGGCAAGTTCCTTGTTCGGGAAAATGTGTCCGGCGATGAACAGTTGACACTCAGCCTCGTGGGTCGGATATTTCTTCGACAGGTAGGGGCGGGTGAGGATAGAAATGCTCGCGTCGGGGAAGTGGCGCTGCCACTTTTCGCGGATAGTGAGGATGCCCACGCGGATGTCGGCGAGCGGGCGCGTATATGTCATGGGAAGGATGTCTACCCAGATGTCTTCGTTGTCAAAAAGGATGATGTTTGCCATAAGTGTATCGCGTTAATGTTACGGTGCGAAATTACGAAAAATTGCTGTAATGGCAGAATGCGACAGTTAAACAATGTGGTGAAACAGTTAAAAATAATTAAATTCAAGGCAAAAAGCCCTTTAAAATGGGCAAAGCGGGGCGGGAAGCCCGATTGAAGGGCGAAAATGGGGCAAAATCATTTGGCAGTTAGCAAATTAGTGAGTAACTTTGCATCGCTTTTCGAGTGAAAAAAGCGCTTGATTTTGCGTAAACGCTTAATTATTAGTGTGTAAAGTGGGCGCGGAATGCTCTCGGAGAGCCAAAAAAGAGATAAAGAGATTAATTAACAGTAATAAAAAAGTAAAAAACGAAATGCCAACAATTCAACAATTGGTAAGAAAAGGGCGCGTAGTTTTGAAGGACAAGAGCAAATCGCCGGCATTGGACAGCTGTCCACAACGCCGTGGTGTTTGCGTTCGTGTCTACACAACTACACCTAAGAAGCCTAACTCGGCTATGCGTAAAGTAGCGCGTGTGAGATTGACAAACGGTAAAGAGGTGAACTCTTACATTCCAGGAGAAGGCCACAACTTGCAAGAGCACTCAATCGTGATGGTGCGCGGCGGTCGTGTGAAAGACCTCCCAGGTGTACGTTATCACATCGTTCGCGGTACATTGGACACAGCCGGTGTAGCAGGCCGTACACAGCGTCGCTCTAAATACGGAGCAAAGCGTCCTAAAGCAGGTGCAGCTAAGAAGTAATTTCTAAATAGCACACGAGATAAACAAAACTAGTCGATAAAACGAGTTTTTTGTTTATTGGATTATTCGGCGGAGTAAACAGCGCAAGAGAGCGTCTGTTGAAGATGCAAAGAGCAACCAAACGAACAAAAACGAATTTATTAGAAAAATGAGAAAGGCAAAACCTAAAAAAAGAATTATCTTGCCGGATCCAAAATTCGGAGACACAAGAGTAACTAAATTTGTGAATCACTTGATGTATGACGGTAAGAAGAACACTGCATACACAATATTCTACAGCGCATTGGAGACTGTGAAGTCAAAATTGCCTAACGAAGAGAAAACAGCGCTCGAAATCTGGAAAGCAGCGCTCGAAAATATCACACCACAAGTAGAGGTTAAGTCACGCCGTGTAGGTGGTGCAACCTTCCAAGTTCCTACAGAGATCCGTCCGGATCGTAAGGAGTCTATTTCAATGAAAAATCTAATCATCTTTGCTCGCAAGCGCGGTGGCAAGACAATGAGCGACAAGCTCGCTGCTGAAATCGTCGATGCATTCAATGAGCAGGGTGGCGCATTCAAACGTAAAGAAGATATGCACCGTATGGCTGAGGCTAACCGTGCGTTCGCACATTTTAGATTTTAATTTGACCAAATAAACAACAATGGCTAACATAGACGAAAAACTAAATCTGACGAGAAATATCGGTATCATGGCCCACATCGATGCCGGTAAGACTACAACATCGGAACGTATCTTGTTCTACACTGGTTTGACTCACAAGATTGGTGAGGTGCACGATGGTGCAGCAACCATGGACTGGATGGAGCAAGAGCAGGAGCGTGGTATCACAATTACTTCTGCAGCGACAACAACCTTCTGGAACTACGAAGGCAAGAAGTACAAAATCAACTTGATTGACACTCCGGGACACGTTGACTTCACTGTAGAGGTTGAGCGTTCGCTCCGCGTGCTCGACGGCGCCGTAGCAACATTCTGCGCCGTAGGTGGTGTTGAGCCACAGTCTGAGACAGTATGGCGTCAGGCAGACAAATATAACGTGCCACGTATCGGTTACGTCAACAAGATGGACCGTTCGGGTGCAAACTTCTTCGAGGTTGTACGCCAAGTGCGCGAAGTGCTCGGTTCTAACCCAGTTGCCATCCAAGTGCCAATCGGTGCAGAGGAGACATTCAAGGGTGTAGTTGACCTGATCACAATGCAGGCATACTTCTGGCACGACGAGACTATGGGTGCTGAGTACAGCAAAGAAGAAATCCCAGCATCGTTGAAAGACGAGTGTGAGTCGATGCGCGACAAGATGCTTGAGACAATCGCCGAATACGACGATGACTTCATGACAAAATATTTCGACGATCCTTCGACAATCACTGAAGACGAAATCCGCCGCGTGATCCGCAAGGCGACTTTGGCAATGGAAATCGTGCCTATGATTTGCGGTTCTTCGTTCAAGAACAAAGGCGTACAGTGCTTGCTCGACGACGTTTGCGCATTCCTTCCTAGCCCAGAAGACTCTGGCGAAATCATCGGTAAGAATCCGGATGATCCAGAAAAGGAAGAAATCCGCCGTCCAATCTTCGAAGATCCTATGTGTGCATTGGCATTCAAGATTGCAACCGACCCATACGTAGGTCGTCTCTGCTTCTTCCGTGTTTATTCAGGTCAGATTGACGCTGGTAGCTACGTGTTCAACACTCGTTCACGCAAGAAAGAGCGTATCAGCCGTCTGTTCCAGATGCACTCAAACAAACAGAACCCGAAAGAAACTATCGGTTGCGGTGATATCGGTGCCGGTGTAGGTTTCAAGGATATCCGTACAGGTGACACACTCTGCGACGAGGCACATCCAATTACCCTTGAGGCAATGGAGTTCCCGGATCCAGTGATCGGTATCGCAGTAGAGCCTAAGACTCAGAAAGACCTCGACAAACTCGGCGTTGGCTTGCAGAAGCTTGCTGAAGAGGATCCAACCTTCCGTGTTGAGACTAACGAGGAAACTGGTCAAACAGTCATCAGCGGTATGGGTGAGCTTCACCTCGACATCATCATCGACCGTCTGCGTCGTGAGTTCAAGGTAGAGTGTAACCAAGGC
>CAVAOU010000149.1:0-4914 GCA_963590085.1 Senegalimassilia sp.
AACATTGGAAAGAGCCCTGTGGCGCTCGTAGTCTTTGCCCGACTTAACCTCCAACGGAAGCACCGCTCCGTTTTGCTCTATCACGAAGTCAAGTTCTCCCTGACGCTTGTTGTTAAAATAATACAGAGCGAAGCCATGCGCATACAATTCCTGAGCTACGGCATTTTCATATACAGAACCGAAATTAATAGATGGCTCATTATCGAGAATCTTCATTTGTATGCCGTCTGCATACATGCTAGCCAACAAACCAATGTCGCTTAAAAACAATTTAAACAAGTTGCGGGCGCTCGAGAGCATCAAAGGAACAGTCGGCTCAGCAACATTATATACAGGCAATGCCACTCCCGCATCTTTGAGCCAAAGGAAACTATTCTCATAACGGGTGAACTTGAGGTTTTCATTCAATTTCTTCAGAATAAACCTCTTGTTCTTGGCATCCAATTCTGCAGGAATACGATCAAATATTTCCTCTATATACAGTTTGTGGTCTGCATCATATTTTGCTTTGTCCTGCTTGTATAGTCGAATAATAGACTGTTGCTCTGCCATAACATCTTGAAGATTGTTGGTTGACAGATACTTTTCAACAGCGGCTGGCATACCACCAACGATTAGATACAGGCGGAACACCTCCATCATCTTCTCGTGAAGGAATTCATCCACGGCCGTCGTTTCGTCAAAATTTCGCTTCAGCGCGTCCAGCACCTGCTCATTAAGCCCCAATGCCAAAGAAAACTCCTCCAAGTCAAGTGGATACATATCTTTAACTGCCATATATCCCACAGGCGCCGAACGAAGATTTTTCAGTTCCACGCCCAACAAACTACCGCTAAGAACATAACGATAACTTCCTTCCTCTACCAAAAATTTGATAGCCGTCACTATTTCAGGACACTCTTGCACCTCATCAAAGAAAATGAGAGTTTTTCCCTTAACAAGTTTTTGTGTGGTCACAGTAGACAGACGCAACAGGATGTCCTGACTGTTTTTAGCCTGTGCAAAAACCTTTACAAGGCTGGGGGAATCAACAAAATTCACTTCAATAAATGTATCAAAATGCGACCGTGCAAATTGTCGTACAGAAAAGGTCTTTCCTGTCTGGCGAGCGCCTGTCAACAACAATGCTTTGTTGTTGTGCTCGAAAAAATCTTCTAAATATCTGTCAATCTTGCGTCTAATCATATTTTGTCCGTTTTTCCAACACAAAAATACATCATTTTGTCCGTTTTTCCAATGCTTTTTACCCCTATTTTGTCCGTTTTTCCAATATTTGTCAACCAATAAAGACTATTAAAGCGGGAGCAAATTCACCCCAATGGTCGTTCGTTTGGCAGATAGTTTTCCCAGACCGGGGAAAATGCGTAATTTTTTCTTACTTTTGCAAGTATGGAAAAAGAATGTATATCTGCCGGACCAATCGGCGTGTTTGACTCCGGCTACGGTGGCCTTACCATTCTGTCGGAAATACGCAAATTGCTCCCGCAATACGACTACATCTATCTTGGCGACAATGCCCGCGCGCCCTACGGAAGCCGTTCTTTCGACATCGTCTACCAGTTCACTCTCCAGGCCGTGCGCCATCTGTTCGACAGCGGTTGCCGCCTGGTGATTCTGGCCTGCAACACGGCATCGGCAAAGGCTCTGCGCACCATCCAGCAGAACGACCTCCCTAAAATCGACCCTTCGCGCCGCGTGCTCGGCGTAATCCGCCCTACGGTGGAGGTGCTCGGCTCGCTCACCAAGACGGGCTGCATCGGAGTGCTCGGCACCGCCGGCACAATCCAGAGCAACAGTTACCCGATGGAGATAGCCAAGATGTATCCTGAGTTCCGGACGTTCGGCATGGCGTGCCCAATGTGGGTACCGCTGGTGGAATGCCGAGAGTCGGACGGCGACGGCGCCGACTACTTTGTGCAGAAATACATCAACCAACTTTTCAGCCTGGAGCCGAAGATCGACACCGTGGTGCTCGGATGCACCCACTATCCGCTGCTCTACCCAAAGATTAAGAAGTACATGCCCGAGGGCGTGAGCATCATCAAGCAGGGCACCATCGTGGCCGACAGCCTCAAGGACTATCTGCGCCGCCATCCCGAGATGGAGCGCATGTGCACCAAGGGCGGCTCGTGCGAGTACCGCACCACAGAGTCGTCGGAAAAGTTCAGCACGATGGCTTCGGTATTCCTTTCCGACAACATTAAAGCGAAACATATAACTTTTTAAAAAATTAAGAATTAAAAGATTATGAAATTAACAATCAAAAGCATGTTGCTTCTTGGCGGCATCTGCGCGATGCTTCCATTGGCTTCCTGCTCCGACAACGAGCCGGACAACTCAATCACAGTAAACATCGTAAACGCTAAACTCGAATACAACTCTGACGGCGAATGGACAAATGCCTATACTCCTGCAGTTACTTCAATCGACTGCCAGGGCGTTAGTTTCACCCACACTGCCACCGTCAACGCTTGGAATTCTTACTGGTCGGGCTTCTGCGCTTCGCGCGTTTCCGACGTGGCCGACTACACTGCCGACAACGATTGGATCAGCCACCAGTACGCTTCGATGACAGGCGGCGGCGTTGCAGGCACTGCCACTCCCTACCTCGTTGGCTACTGGAGAACTGCGGAAGAAACAAACCCTGCATCTCCGTCGTTGAAGATTTCGATGACTGCCGGCACTTCGTTCAGCATCCAGTCGGCTTACATCAACAACACTACCTACGCCTACTACACCACGCTCAAAGGCAGCGCATACTCTAAGGTATTTGCCAGCGGCGACTGGACCAAGGCTTCGTTCTATGGCGTAACTACCAACGGCACTGTCGTAGGTCCTGTCGACTACTATCTTGCCGACTACCGCGACGGAAAGGCTTCAATTACCAAGGACTGGACTCTCGTCGACCTCTCTGCTCTCAACGCAAGCGGCGCGCTGAAGTACGTCTACATCCAGATGTCGTCGAGCGACAGCGGACAATGGGGCATGAACGTTCCTGCCTACATCGCTCTCGACCGTGTGAAATTAACTCCCGAAGCATAGCCTTCACAGGCTGGCTGCGGCATAAAAATACAGACAATGAAAGATACAGTTAAAAATCTTGAGGCCTTGCGCCAAGCCATGCGCAAGAGTCACGTCGATGCGGTAATCATCCCCGGCACCGACCCTCATCAAAGTGAATATACCAACGCGCACTGGAAACTGCGCGATTGGGTAACTGGCTTCACTGGCTCAAACGGCACGGCGGTCGTTACTCTCAACGCTGCTGGCCTTTGGACCGACTCGCGCTATTTTCTCCAGGCGGGCATCGAACTGGAGGGCTCGGGCGTGACAATGTACAAGGAGGACGGCGACAAGGACCTGACCACCACTGAATGGCTCGCCGAGAATCTCGGCGAAGGCGCCGTGCTTGGCGTCAATGGCAAACTTTTCTCCGTGGTGCAGGCTTCCAACCTGGAGTCGTTCTGCGGCGAAAACGGATTCCGCTTTGCCACCGACTTCGACCCGTTCCCTGAAATCTACACCGGCCGTCCGGAGTTGCCTCTCGACAAGGTGTATGTCCACGAAGAGCAATATGCCGGCGAAAGCACGCAAAGCAAAATCAAGCGGGTGCTCGACAAGGCTGCCGAGCATGGCGCCGACGCTACGTTGCTCTCTGCTCTCGACGAGATTGCGTGGACGCTCAATGTGCGTTGCGCCGATGTGGAGTACAACCCTGTGGTCATCTCCTATGCTTATCTTTCGGAAGAGGGCAGCGTGTTCTTTGTCGACGAGCGCAAGGTCGACGACGCCGTGCGCAACTACCTCGCCGAGTGCGGTGTGAAGGTTGCCCCATACGACAGCGTCGAGAAGTTCCTCGAGAAACTGAAAAACGCTACAGTGCTGCTCGACCCTAACAAGACGAGCGACACCATTGCCCGCAGCCTGCTCAACTGTGGCTCTGTCTTCGCGCAGTCGCCAGTGGCTATGCTCAAGGCTGTGAAAAACGAGGTGCAGATCGAAGGCACTCGCAAGGCCATGGAGCGCGACGGCGCGGCGCTGGTCAAGTTGTTCATGTGGGTGGAGGAGAACGTTGCTTCGGGCAACATCACCGAACTCGACGTGGCAAAGAAGGCCATCGAATTCCGTGCCGAGAGTCCGCTCTACCGCGGCGAAAGTTTCGGCATGATTGCCGGCTACAACGAGCATGGCGCTATCGTGCACTACGAAGCCGATGAGCAGTCGGCTGCCACTCTCCGCCCGGAGGGCATGCTTCTTGTCGACACCGGCGCACAGTATCTCGACGGCACTACCGACATCACCCGCACGGTGGCTCTCGGCGCGCCGTCCGACGCTCAGCGCCACGACTACACTCTCGTGCTCAAAGGCCACATCGCGCTCGGCTCGATGATCTATCCTGCAGGAACGCGCGGCAGCCAACTCGACGCCCTCGCGCGCCAGTTCCTCTGGAAGGAGTGCATGACCTACTGGCACGGCACAGGCCACGGCGTTGGCCACTTCCTTAACGTTCACGAAGGCCCGCAAAACTTCCGTCTCAACGAGAACCCGACCACGCTCGTGGAAGGCATGATCACATCCGACGAGCCGGGTCTCTACAAGACTGGCGAATACGGCATCCGCATCGAAAACCTCGTGTTGGCGCGCAACTACCGCCACACCGACGATTTCGGCGACTTCATGAACTTCGAGGTACTCACGCTCTTCCCCTACGACAGCAAACTCATCGACCTGTCTCTGCTCTCCGACGAGGAAATTGCATGGGTCAACCGCTACCACGACACCGTACGCGAGCGTCTCGCTCCGTATCTCAACGATGCGCAAAACGCCTGGGTGGCTGAAAAGACAAAGAAACTCGACCGCCAGTCGAAAGTGTTCAACTACTAAACCGCTCACGATATGGCATTGATTAAATCA
>CAVAOU010000150.1:0-4874 GCA_963590085.1 Senegalimassilia sp.
TCGAAGGTCTGTATTCCTACCGGATATTTGTTTACTATCTCGCCCATAGCATTTGTGTTGTTGAATTTACATCGCTAAGTTACAAATAAATTCTGTAATTTGGCATTACTCACTGATTATAAAAACGACAACGCTGGGCAGAATGGTTGCTGCCCAGCGTTGTTGGATTTATTCCTTTTGTCTACAGTTGGTTGTAGGGAATGAACGAAATCAAGTCGGCGAGTTTTTCGGAAGCCTCCTGAAGCGGTTTCGAAATCATCGATTTGAGGATTGGGTTCAAGTCGATGGCTATTTCGATGTGGGCACGGGTTGTGTCGGCAGCATCGCCGTCGGCGAGGCAGACATTGATGCCCAACGGCAGCGGCGATGACACAGTGTCGAGGTGGATGCGCTCGTTTTCTACACCTTTGCCGATGCGAAACGACACATCGCCCACAGGCTTTGCCTCGATGGTGATAGTGTCTCCGTCGATACGGATTTTGCCCACCTGCTGCTTTGCGCTGTCGGGAGCATTGGCAGTAAGACCTTTAAATCCCTCTGGATCTTTCAGTTTGTTGTAGACTAAAGCGCGCGGTGCCGCTATGTTTCGTTCAGTACTTTTGAATGTAGACATATTTGTTTATTCGTCGATTGCTGTTGAAGGAGTCCAGTTTTCCGGGTCTTGACGCCATTGTTTCAAAGTCTCGAGATCCGACTGCTTGATATAGTCGATTTGCAGAGCCGCATCGAGCATTGCAGTGTAGTTGCCAAGGGTGAGGAGTTTTACGCCAGCCTTCTTGAAGTTCTCTTCTGCGAGAGGGAACTGGTAGGTGAAGATGGCAATCATGCCCACAACTTCTGCACCAGCATTGCGGATTGCTTCAACGGCCTTGAGTGAACTGCCGCCTGTTGAAACGAGGTCTTCGATTACGATAACCTTCTGTCCAGCCTTGAGGTTACCCTCGATAAGGTTCTCCAAACCGTGGTCCTTAGGAGTTGAACGCACATAGATATATGGTTTGCACAATGTGTCGGCAACGAGTGCGCCAAGAGCGATGGCTCCTGTAGCCACACCAGCCACAACATCAGCGTCTGGGAAGTTCTCAATGATCAGTCGACTCATCTCGACCTTGAGAAAATTGCGTATTTCCGGGTACGACAAAGTTTTGCGGTTGTCGGTGTAAATCGGAGAGTTCCATCCCGACGACCAAGTGAATGGGTTGTCTGGTTGGAGTTTTATAGCACTGATTTTGAGAAGCTTTTCAGCTAAAATACTTTCCAATTGTTTCATAAGGCATAAATAGTTAGAGTTTAAAATTAGTGAAGAAATTAATCCAATCACTAATTTCGCTGCAAAGATAATACAAATCGAGCGCAAATCAACAAACTTGTTTGATAGATTTGCCGAGATGCAGTTTTAAATGCTTCCAGCGAATGCCAGCGACAGCACACAAATGCCCGAGGCGCCGCCCTTTCGGAGGGCATCGCCGCACGCTGTAATGGTGGCTCCTGTGGTTATCACATCGTCCACAAGAAGCACCCGCTTGCCGGCAACCGACGGCTTGGCTACAAACACCCCCTCCACATTCTTGTGCCTGTCGGCCGACGACCGCTGCGTCTGCGTTTTGTGCGGCTTCACTGCAACAATCGCATCGGTGGTAGGGATGCCTGTCACTGCCGACACCCCTTCGGCTATAAAGCGGCTCTGATTGTAGCCACGCTTTGCCAACTTCCGTGAATGCAGTGGCACGGGAACAATAATGTCGATGCCGTCGAAAAATCCACTGTCTTTCAGTTCCGTGGCAAACGACTGCGCCAAACTTTTGGCAATGACTGGGCTGTTGTGGTATTTCACATCCTTGAGAATGCCGGAATAAGGACTGCTGCGGCTATATTCGAACATCGACACCGCCCGCTCCACCAGGCGGCAGCCGAGCAGCATCTTTTCCACCTCGGGGCAGTGCATGCCGTCCTTTTGCACCCTCGGCATCATGGCAAGGCACATGGAGCAGACATACCGTTCGCCATCGGCAAGATGACTGCCGCAAACGGGGCATACTTTCGGAAAGAATACGTCAGCGATGCTGTTGAATAATAGTCTGAGATTCATAGGAAAGATGTGTTATTCATCAGAAATGTCGAAATCCTCGGCGCCGTTGACGAGCGAAGCGACCAAAGGCGCAATCAGTCCGGGCTCATAGCCGCGCGATGCAGCATAGCGCATGAGCGATGCCTTGGCTTTGTAGGCATCGTCAGTGTTGACGTTCCGAGCCTTTGCTGTAAGTAGGATCTTGAGGTTTGCGAGGTAGAGAGTTTCGTCGATTTCCTCCATAGCCTCTTCGATTGTGGCTGAGTCGACTCCGTTCTGGCGAAGCATGTGGCGAATCTTGGTGCGTCCCCACATGTCGAAACGGGTTTTGTCGTAGACAAAGGCATGGGCATAGCGGGCGTTGTCTACAAAATTGTTGTCCACAAGCCAACTGACCACTCTGTCGGCATCTCCGGCGCTGGCGCCCCACTGCAGCACCTTGCGGCGTATTTCTGCCTCGGCATGCTCTCCGCGGGAACACACGGCCGCCGCTTTTGCCAATGCGGCATCGTAGCCCATCGGTTTTTTCACCATCGGTCGCCTCCTTTCCTTGCCGTGGCAAAGCGCGGACGGTGACTGATGTCGGGTATTATCTCGATATCGGTGTATCCCAGTCCGCCAAGCATCTCCTTTGTCTCGCTGGGAAAACGGCTATTTATTTCAAAATACAGGCGGCCTTCGGGCTTCAACGCCTTCACGCCGTAGGTGGCAATTGCGCGGTAGAAGCGCAGCGGGTCGCTGTCGGGCACGAAGAGCGCCGTTGCAGGTTCGTAGTCGAGCACGTTTGCGTCCATCGCCGATTTCTCTGATTCGGCGATGTAGGGCGGGTTGCTAACGATGATGTCGTATTTCTCCTTGTCGCCATCGAGCGCAAGAATGTCGCGCTTTGCAAATGCCACCTTCGCCTTCAGCAGCCGCGCATTCTCTTCGGCCACGGCAAGGGCGCCGTCGGAGATGTCGATGGCGTCGACCTGCGGAAATTTCAGCGCAAGGGCAAGTGATATGGCTATGCAGCCGCTGCCTGTACCGCAGTCGAGCACCGCCAGGTCGGCCTGCTTGTTGCGGTCAGCAATGAGGTCTACAAGTTCCTCTGTTTCTTGGCGCGGAATGAGCGTTGATTCGTTGACTTTAAACGTGTGACCGCAGAAATACGTTTGTCCAAAAATATACTGAATTGGTCGATTTTTCAGTAGTTCGTCAATCACTTTGCTGATTTTGCCTACGATAAACCCCGATAAAACACTATCTTTGTGGAGCAAAATGTCGACTGTTTCATAGTGAAGCACGTGGCGGAATGTGATTCTTACAAAAGCGTCGATTTCGCCCTTGTCGAATTTTTCTGAAAGTCGGCGGCGCATGTCGCCGATTGTCTGGCTAAGTGTTTGGTCATTCATTTCAGTCGTTTTTGCTGTTACAAAGGTATGAAATTTATGAATACAGACGAACAATATATGGCCCGCGCGCTTCAGATTGCCGCCCTCGGTTACGGACGCGTGTCGCCAAATCCTATGGTCGGCGCTGTCGTGGTGGCCGACGGTAGGGTGATAGGTGAGGGGTATCACCGCCAATGGGGACATGCCCATGCCGAGGTCAACGCGATTGCCTCGGTTAGTGATGCCGACCGCCATCTATTGTCGCAGAGCACCATCTATGTCACTCTTGAGCCGTGTTCCCACTACGGCAAGACGCCTCCCTGCAGCAAACTCATCATCGAAACCGGCATACCCCGTGTGGTGGTCGGTTGCATGGACCCGTTCAAGGAGGTGAGCGGTCGCGGTGTGAAAATGCTTCGCGAGGCTGGCGTTGAGGTGACTACGTGTGTGCTCGAGAACGAATGTCGTCAACTCAACCGTAAATTTATAACAGCCCATACCGAAGGGCGTCCCTATGTGTTGCTGAAATGGGCGGAGTCGGCCGACGGCTTTATGTCGACGGGAAACGGCGCTCAGACGCATATCTCCACTCCGGCCACTCAGACTGTGATGCACCGCTTGCGTGCTGGCTATGATGCTATTATGGTGGGCGCCAACACGGTGCGCACCGACAATCCTTCGCTTACCACGCGTCTCTGGCACGGACGCAGCCCTATGCGTGTGGTGATGAGCCACGACGGCTGCCGCGACCTTGCCGACAGGAAGGTTTTTACCGACGGAAATCCTACGTTGCTCTATTCGACATCAGGAAAAACGTTGGGTCAGCATGGCGAAAACGTTGAGGAGGCACAATTGCCTGCTTCGCTCGCTGATGTGGCCCGCGATTTGTATCGCCGCGGCATTACGTCGCTGATGGTGGAGGGTGGCCCTACGCTGCTGCAGTCGTTCTTCGACGCTGACCTGTGGGATGAGGTCCGCATAGAGCACGGCGACAATCCTCTTGGCTCTGGCAAAGCCGCTCCTTGCGCTCCGCGTGGGGAAATGTGTGTTTATGAAGAAGATAATCATCAGATAATCAATATTCTGAGATGAACTGTTTTGTTTTGGTGTCACTGTTTAACACATTTTCAATGTGTGCTTTGATAAAATAGTTATAAATTTGCACTTTAAATGTTATTAAATAGATGAGAAGATTAATTCCAATATATGCAATTTTCACGGCGTTGACGCTCATAGTGTCGGCATCGTGCAACACTACTGGCAGCGATGAGACTGACCCGACTGTGATTTCGACAAACACCCTCGTTACCAATTTTTACATCCAGGCTAACGACTCGGTGCTTACGTTGCTCGACTCCATTCCATTTACTATTGATGTGAACAAACGGGTTATCTATAACGCTGACTCTCTTCCAAAGGGAACGGACATCACC
>CAVAOU010000151.1:0-4860 GCA_963590085.1 Senegalimassilia sp.
TTCACGGCAGACCAAATGGCAGAAAACGCTCGCGAGTTTATCAACACGCTGATCAAGTTGAAGCCGGCCACCGCCAAAGGTACTTATATGAAGAGCATATATCTTTCGAGTACAATGAGCTCAGGTCTGAAGATCGATACAAAATCACTCGATGTGTAACGAATTTTTAAATTAAGAGAATCATGAGAAAGGAAGATAAAGCGATAATTATTGAGAAAATCAGCGAGACTCTGAAAGAGTACAGCTGCTTTTATCTCACCGACACTACCAGCATGGATGCTGAGCAGACAAGTGCATTCCGCCGCGCCTGCTTCAACGCTGAAGTGAAGATGGTAGTTGTGAAGAATACTTTGCTTCACAAGGCTTTAGAGCAATTAGAGGGTGATTTTGCAGAATTGTATCCTGCCTTGACTGGCACAACAGCAATGCTGTTCTCTAACGTGGGTAACGCTCCTGCTAAGACAATCAAGGAGTTCCACAAGACAGGTTCAGAATTGCCAGTATTGAAAGCTGCTTATGTAGAAGAAACAGTTTACATGGGTGCTGACCAACTCGACACATTGTCGAAGATCAAGAGCAAGAACGAGCTCATCGCAGAGGTTGTTGCATTGCTCCAGTCACCGGCCAAGAATGTTGTTTCTGCATTGCAGTCGTCAGGCAACAAGTTGCATGGTATTCTTGAAACACTCTCCAACAAATAACAAACAAAAAAATAACAATAAAAAATTATACAAAAATGGCAGATTTAAAAGCTTTTGCAGAACAATTAGTTAACCTCTCAGTAAAAGAAGTAAACGAACTTGCTCAAATTTTGAAAGAAGAATATGGTATCGAACCTGCTGCTGCAGCTGTAGCTGTTGCTGCTGGCCCTGCTGCCGGCGCTGCCGCTGAGGAAGAGAAATCAGCATTCGACGTAGTATTGAAGAGCGCAGGCGCTTCTAAACTTCAAGTTGTTAAGGCCGTTAAGGAAGCTTGTGGTCTTGGTTTGAAAGAAGCTAAGGACTTGGTTGACGGTGCACCTAGCACAATCAAGGAAGGTCTTGCTAAGGCAGACGCTGAGGCTCTTAAGAAACAACTCGAAGAAGCTGGAGCTGAAGTTGAACTTAAATAATATTGCCTGAAATTCAGGTAATTAGGTTAAGAATCCCCTATAAAGTCGATTCTTAACCTTTTTGTGTTATTTTCAATTTCGGGTTCTATTAATAATATTTTTATGTCAGTTTCAACAGTAAAACCACGCGTAAATTTCGCCTCCGTAAAGAATCCGTTGCCATTCCCTGATTTCCTGGAGATCCAGTTGAAGTCGTTCCACGATTTCCTTCAGCTCGACACTCCACTTGAGAAGAGAAAGAACGAGGGATTGTACAAGGTTTTTGCGGAAAACTTTCCAATTGCAGATACAAGGAACAACTTTGTGCTCGAGTTCCTTGACTATTACATTGACCCGCCGAGATATACGATAGAGGAATGTCTTGAGCGCGGTTTGACATACAGTGTGCCTTTGAAGGCCAAATTAAAATTATACTGCACCGATCCCGACCATGAGGATTTCGACACCGTAATCCAAGACGTTTATCTTGGACCAATCCCTTATATGACAGAAAAGGGTACGTTTGTGATCAACGGTGCCGAGCGTGTTGTCGTATCACAGTTGCACCGTTCGCCAGGTGTGTTCTTCGGACAGAGCACCCACGCCAACGGCACAAAACTGTATTCGGCTCGTATCATTCCGTTCCGTGGCTCTTGGATAGAGTTTGCCACTGACATCAACAATGTGATGTATGCCTACATCGACCGCAAGAAGAAATTGCCGGTAACCACATTGTTGCGTGCCATCGGTCTGGACAGTGATAAAGACATCATCGAAATCTTTGGTCTTGCTGAAGAAGTAAAAGTAAATAAGACGAACCTGAAGAAGTGTCTTGGCCGCAAGCTTGCCGCTCGCGTGCTTAAGTCATGGGTTGAAGACTTTGTCGATGAAGATACCGGTGAGGTAGTTTCTATCGACCGTAACGAGGTAGTGATTGATCGTGAGACCATCATCGAAGAAGAGCACATTCAGGAAATTCTCGACTCCGGCCTGCAGACAATCCTTCTGCACAAGGAAGACGTAGACATGAGCGACTACTCGATCATCTTCAACACCCTTCAAAAAGACCCTAGCAACTCTGAAAAAGAGGCTATCAACTATATCTATCGACAACTGCGCAACGCGGAGCCACCGGACGACGCGAGCGCGCGTGAGGTCATCACCAACCTGTTCTTCTCTGAGAAGCGCTACGACTTGGGCGATGTGGGCCGCTACCGCATCAACAAGAAGTTGGCTCTCGGCGTTTCCGATGAGGTGCGCGTGCTGACCCGCGAGGATATCATCGCTATCATCAAGTACTTGATTGAGTTGATCAACTCCAAGTCGGATGTCGACGATATCGACCACTTGTCGAACCGTCGTGTACGCACAGTGGGCGAGCAACTCTACAACCAGTTTGGCGTAGGCTTGGCTCGTATGGCACGTACAATCCGCGAGCGCATGAACGTCCGCGACAACGAAGTGTTCACTCCAATCGATTTGATCAACGCGAAGACTATCTCTTCAGTTATCAACACCTTCTTTGGTACGAATGCCTTGTCGCAGTTCATGGACCAAACCAACCCGTTGGCCGAAATCACCCACAAGCGCCGTATGTCGGCCCTTGGCCCTGGTGGTTTGTCGCGTGATCGTGCCGGATTTGAGGTGCGCGACGTGCACTACACCCACTACGGACGTCTTTGCCCGATTGAGACCCCTGAAGGTCCTAACATCGGTTTGATTTCTTCGTTGTGTGTGTATGCAAAGATCAACAATCTCGGATTTATTGAAACTCCTTACCGCAAGGTAGAAAACAGCAAGGTCGACCTCGACAACAGCCACATTACTTACTTGACTGCTGAAATCGAGGAAGGCAAGATTATAGCACAGGGCAACGCGCCGCTCAACGACGACGGTACGTTTATCCGCAACAAGGTCAAGGCTCGTCTTGACGCCGACTTCCCAGTGGTTGCTCCAAAAGAGGTGCAACTCATGGACGTGTCGCCAATGCAGATTGCTTCAATTGCGGCTTCGTTGATTCCGTTCTTGGAGCACGACGACGCTAACCGTGCGTTGATGGGATCCAACATGATGCGTCAGGCAGTGCCGTTGTTGCGTAGCGAGGCTCCTATCGTAGGTACGGGCATCGAGAAGCAACTTGCCCACGACTCACGTACTCAGGTTATGGCCGAAGGTGCAGGTGTCATTGAATTTGTTGACGCCAGCGTGATCCGCATCCGCTACGACCGCACGCCAGATGAGGAGTTTGTCAACTTCCAGGATTCTGTAAAAGAATACATCATACCGAAGTTCCGTATGACCAACCAGAGCACCACTATCGACCTCCGTCCAATCTGCAAGAAAGGACAGCGCGTCGAGAAGGGCATGATCCTCACCGAGGGTTACGCTACGGAAAACGGAGAACTCGCCCTTGGCCGCAACCTCAAGGTTGCCTTCATGCCTTGGAAGGGTTACAACTACGAGGATGCTATCGTGCTCAACGAACGCATGGTGCGCGAAGATATCCTCACCTCTGTCCACGTAAGCGAATACTCTCTTGAGGTGCGCGAAACAAAACGCGGTATGGAGGAACTTACATCAGATATTCCAAACGTAAGCGAAGACGCAACCAAGGATCTCGACGAGCGCGGCATCATCCGTGTCGGTGCACACGTGGTTCCGGGCGACATCCTTATCGGTAAGATCACTCCTAAGGGAGAGAGCGACCCGACACCAGAGGAAAAACTCCTCCGCGCCATCTTCGGCGACAAGGCGGGCGATGTGAAGGACGCTTCGCTCAAGGCTTCTCCATCGTTGAAGGGTGTTATCGTTAAGACTAACCTCTACGCTAAGGCTCAGAAGAAGAAAGGCAAGGCTGCCAATCTCGAACTTCAGCAAATCGACGAGGAGTTTGACCAGCGTCAGGCAGAACTCAAGGCTCGCCTCATCGAGAAACTCATCACCCTTACCGAAGGCAAGACTTCGCAGGGCGTGAAGGACTTCCTCGGCACTGAGGTTATCCCTAAGGGAGCCAAGTTTACGGCTGAATACCTCAAGGGCATTGAGGAATATGACACAATCAACCTCAGCAAGTGGACCAGCGACGCTCACAAGAACGACATGATCCACGCCACTATCGTCAACTATCTGCGCAAGTCGAAGGAAATCGACGCAGAATTGCGCCGCAAGAAATTCGACGTTTCGATTGGCGACGAACTTCCTTCAGGCATCATGCAACTTGCCAAGGTTTATGTTGCCAAGAAGCGTAAGATTGGTGTCGGCGATAAGATGGCAGGTCGTCACGGTAACAAGGGTATCGTGTCGCGCGTAGTCCGTCAGGAAGACATGCCGTTCCTTGCCGACGGTACTCCAGTCGACATCGTGCTTAACCCGCTGGGTGTGCCTTCTCGTATGAACTTGGGTCAGATTTTCGAGACCGTGCTCGGTTGGGCAGGCCGCGAACTCGGCGAGAAGTTTGCAACCCCAATCTTCGACGGTGCAAGTCTCGACGACCTCAACGCATGGACCGACAAGGCCGGCGTGCCACGTTACGGTAAGACTTACCTCTACGACGGCGGCACAGGCGAGCGTTTCGACCAGCCTGCAACAGTCGGTGTCATCTACATGTTGAAACTCGGCCACATGGTTGAAGACAAGATGCACGCACGTAGCATCGGCCCGTACTCATTGATTACGCAACAGCCGCTCGGTGGTAAAGCACAGTTTGGTGGTCAGCGTTTCGGTGAAATGGAGGTTTGGGCGCTCGAGGCATTCGGCGCATCCCACGTGCT
>CAVAOU010000152.1:0-4846 GCA_963590085.1 Senegalimassilia sp.
ACCAACTGCCGGCAGCGACCATTGACAAAATCAAGGAATCCGTGCAGACTCATCTCAAGGGTCGCACCATTGAATATCGTCAGCGCGTCGACGCCTCCCTCATCGGAGGTTTCACGGTGCGCGTTGACGGCGAGGTGCTCGACGCTTCGATGAGTAATGATTTAAGAAAATTGCGTTTAAAACTTCTAAGTAAGAAATAAAATGATTGACCCAAGTGAGATTTCAGACATACTGAAGCAGCAACTCGACGGCCTTAAAGGCAAGGCGCAGTTTGAGGAAGTTGGCACAGTGCTCAACGTCGGTGACGGTGTGGCTCACGTTTACGGTCTCGACAATGTGGAGGCAAACGAGCTCGTTGTGTTTGACAACGGCGCTACGGGTGTCGCCATGAACCTTGAAGAGAGCAACGTGGGCGTTGTCCTTCTTGACAAAGTCAACGAAGTGACAGAAAACATGTCGGTGCGCCGCACGGGTGAAATCGCATCCATACCAGTAGGCGAAGGCCTATTGGGGCGTGTAATCAACGTCCTGGGTGAACCGGTCGACGGTCGTGGACCTATCGAAGGCAATTTGGTGCGTCTGCCACTCGACCGCAAAGCGCCTGGCGTTATTTTCCGCCAGCCTGTGAAGCAACCATTGCAAACAGGTTTGAAGGCTGTCGACTCTATGGTGCCTATCGGCCGCGGTCAGCGTGAACTTATCATCGGCGACCGTCAGGTAGGTAAGACAGCAATTGCTATCGACACTATTCTCAACCAACGCCAGAATTTTGAACAAGGCAAGCCAGTTTACTGCATCTATGTGGCAATCGGCCAGAAAGCCTCTTCAATAGCAACGTTGGTAAGCACTTTGAAAAAGTATGGCGCTATGGACTACACTGTAGTCGTTGCCGCTTCGGCAAGCGACTCGGCCGCCATGCGCTACTACTCTCCATTTGCCGGTGCCGCTATCGGTGAGTATTTCCGCGACAGTGGACGCGACGCGCTCATTGTCTACGATGACCTCTCGAAGCAGGCAGTGGCTTACCGTGAACTTTCATTGATTTTGAAGCGTCCGTCGGGACGTGAAGCCTATCCAGGTGATATCTTCTACTTGCACTCCCGTTTGCTCGAGCGTGCTGCGAAGATTATCGACAACGACGAGGTGGCAAAGAGCATGAACGACCTTCCTGCTGCTTTGAAGCCTATCGTTAAGGGTGGCGGCTCGCTCACCGCGCTTCCAATCATAGAGACTCAAGCCGGCGACGTTTCGGCATATATTCCGACCAATGTGATTTCAATCACCGACGGTCAGATATTCCTTGAGTCCGGATTGTTCAACAGCGGTATCCGTCCGGCAATCAACGTAGGTATTTCAGTGTCGCGTGTCGGCGGTAACGCCCAGATCAAGGCGATGAAGAAAATTGCCGGTACGTTGAAGATTGACCAGGCACAGTTCCGCGAGTTGGAATCGTTCACCAAATTTGGAGGCGACATCGACCCCGTTACTGCGCGCACAATCGACAAAGGCCGCAAAAACGAACGCCTTCTCATCCAGCCGCAGTATCATCCGATGGCTGTAGAGGAGCAGATTGCCGTGATTTATTGCGGTACGCGTGGACTCTTGTCGGCAGTGCCTATGGACAAGGTTGCAGAGTTTGAAACAGAGTTTATACAGATGCTTCAGGCCGGCCACAAGGCCGACGTGCTTGACGTGCTGAAAGCTGGCAAACTGACCGAAGAGGTTGAAGCCGTGCTTACGGAAACCGCCAAGGCAGTGTCTGCAAAATATGCTCAATAATAGAAACGGAGAATAGGTAATGTCAACGTTAAGAGAACTTAAAGGTAGAATCGGGTCAGTTGCGTCGTCGGAGAAAATCACCGGCGCAATGAAGATGATTTCGTCGGCGAAGATGCACAAGGCCGAACAGGGCTTGAGCCGCTTGGTGCCGTTCCGCAATCAGCTTCAGAGCATCATGGGCAACCTGATGCAAGCCGATGCCGAGTACACCTCAGAGTTGACTGACGTTCGCGACGTGAAGACGGTTACCTTAGTGACACTCGGTTCCGACGAGGGACTGTGTGGCGCCTACAACATCAACATCTTCAAAGGCCTGTTGCACCGCATCAACGAGTTGCGTGAAGCCTATCCGTCGGTTAAGGTGACGGTAGTGCCGATCGGCAAGAAACTCGACAAGGCGGCAACGGCGCTTGAAGGCGATGGGGTAGAGGTGGTACGCACTTCAGCCGGCCCAAAATCGGGCATTGACCAAATCCGGGAACTTGTCGACAAATTGAAAGCCGATTTTGTCGGCGGTCAGACCGACCGGGTAGAAGTCGTGTCGATGAAATATTTGTCGGCCGGCAAGCAGCGCCTGACAGTGCAGCAACTGTTGCCTGTCTCGCCGGAGGCCTTCGGCAACGCCGACGGACCCACTAACCGTCCGTATCTTTTCGAACCCGACGCCAACCGTATCTACAACACTATCCTTCCGCTCTACGTATTGTCGATGACGCAGGAAGTGTTTGGACAGAACGCCGCCTCAGAGCAGGCAGCGCGTGTGATGGCAATGCAGAGTGCAAACGACAATGCACAAAAGTTGCACGAGTCTCTGCAATTGGAATACAACAAACTTCGCCAGCAGGGTATTACGACAGAATTGCTCGACATACTCGGCGGCCAGGTTGAGAAATAAACTTGATAACAGACATCGGGAAGGAGGCGAACATACCGGACTCCTTCCAGATGTTTTTAATAAATTTTTGTTACCGGTATGCGAAAAACAGTTGACTGAACACAATAGAGTTATGAGTAGCGTAAAAGATTACTTCACCGGATTAGGCAAAGGTATGGTCAGCCTTTTGAAGGGAATGGAAGTGACAGGAAAGGAGTTCGTCACAAAGAAAGTGACGGAGGAATATCCTGACAACAGAGACAATTTGCCAGTAGGCGAACGTTTTCGTGGCACGTTGGAACTCATCTATGATGAAAACGGCAGACACAAGTGCATCGCTTGCGGTCTTTGCCAAATGAGTTGTCCGAATCAGACAATCCGCATTGAATCCAAGATGGTGGAGATGCCTGACGGAAAAAAGAAAAAAGTTTTGGACAGATATGTCTACGACCTCGGTAGTTGCACATTCTGCCAGATGTGTGTTACGGCTTGCGCCTCTCACGCAATTCATTTTACAAACAAGTTCGAGCATGCAGTCTACACCCGTTCGAAACTTGTGAAACAGTTGAACTATCTCCCTGAACCTGATCCTGTAAAGATTTGGGAGGAGCAACAGAAAGCCAAAGAAGCAGCGTTGGCAAAAGCAGCCGCTGCAAAGGCAGCCAAGGCAGCCGCAGAAGCAGCCAAGGCAGCAGAGGCCCCCACAAATGAAGAAACAACAGTAAAAAATTAATATAAATATATATGAATGTAGTAGGTAATTCAATCGTGTATTGCGTGATTGCTCTGGCAATCATCGTATTCTCGGTTTTGTCGGTTACTTCGCGTAAAATCTTGCGTTCAGCCACCTACTTGCTTTTCACCCTGTTTGCAACAGCAGCCCTCTATTTCCAGTTGGGCTACGAGTTTCTCGGCGCTGTGCAGATTGCAGTGTATGCAGGTGGTATTCTGGTGCTGTTCGTCTTCTCGATTTTGCTCACAAGCAAACCTGGCAACAACGCCGAGCGTTTGGCTTCCAAACGTAAAACACTCGGACTTATCGCGGCGATTGCCGGAGTCGTTGTCTGCGGCTCAGCCCTGTTCACGTTCTTTGGCGCAGATGCCCCTTCGCTCTTTGCGTCGACCAACGATGTGACCATCGAAAAAATCGGTCACGCGCTCTTGGGTACTGAGAAGTTTGAGTATCTGTTGCCTTTTGAGGCAATCAGTGTGTTGTTATTGGCATGTATAATCGGTGGTGTGGTAATCGCCCGTAAAAGATAATTGCAATGGACTTGACAATATTGTATTATTTGGTGCCCAGCCTTATTATGTTTGCTGCCGGCGTTTACGGATTCATTACCCGTAAAAATCTTATCGCAATCCTGATTTCCCTGGAATTGATGCTCAACTCTATTGACATCAATTTTGTGGTGTTTAACCGCTTCCTTTTCCCGGGACAGATGGAAGGCATGTTTTTCGCTTTGTTCGCGATAGCCATCGCGGCTGCCGAAACAGCCTTGGCGATTGCCATCGTGATCAACATATTCCGCGCTGTGAAGAATGTTGATATCCAAAGTTTAACTAAAATGAAATATTAAGCTCATGGACTTGTCATTATCAATAATCACAATCCTGTTGCCGTTGTTCACCTTCCTGGTGCTCGGCCTTGTCGGCATGAAGATGCCGAAACGGACTGCCGGAATTATCGGAACTCTGTCAATGCTCGTCACTGCAGTCGTTGCCTATGGCGTGGCGTTGAACTATTTCTTCAATCCAGACTTTATCGTAGACGGTGTGCGTACGGCACAAGTGGCCTACGACGCAACATGGCTTACCTTCGGCGAAAACCTGAAAGTCACCCTCGGCATCTTCATCGACCCGATTTCGGCGATGATGCTCATCGTGATTTCTACGATTTCGTTTATGGTACACCTCTACAGTTTGGGATATATGCACGGAGAGAAAGGATTCCAGCGCTACTATGCGTTCCTTTCGCTGTTCACCTTCTCAATGCTTGGACTCGTTGTTGCAACCAACATCTTCCAAATGTTCATCTTCTTCGAGATGGTGGGTGTATCGTCTTATCTTCTTATCGGATTCTACTATGAGAAAGCCGCTGCAGTTTCTGCATCAAAGAAGGCATTTATCGTTACTCGTTTTGCCGACCTTGGCTTCCTCATCGGTATCATGCTTCTGGCATACTACTGCGAC
>CAVAOU010000153.1:0-4840 GCA_963590085.1 Senegalimassilia sp.
CTTTCTGGCAGGCCAGCGAGGTCGTCCTTAGTGAGCCACATCTCGTAGGCAGCGGTGCATTTCACCGTGTTCTGCTCAAATTTGAGTGTCAGTTCCGACAGTTCGGCAGTGAGTTTGCGGTAAGTGTCGCGGTCGGCGCCTTCGAGGTTTGCTCCCGAGCGGGCAAACGAGTCGTAGGTGCGCTGCAGGAGCATCTTCTGCTCAGTGGTGAGGTCGAGTTTGTCGCGGTTGTCGTAGACAGTCTTGATGCGTTTCCAAAGAGCCTCGTTGAGTGAAACGTTGGCGCTGTGCTCCGACAGTTTCGGCGCGATGCGCAGCGAGATTTCGTTCATCTCCTCATCGCCGTCGGCAGAGAGGATAGGGTAGAACGTCATCAGAGTGCGGTTGAGCATTTCGCCGGAGTTTTCGAGCGCCTCGATGGTGTTTTCAAACGTAGGGCGCGAGCGTTGGTTCACGATAGCCGCAATTTCCTGGTCGGCTTGTTTGATGGCCGAGTCGACAGCCTGCTCATAGAAACTCTTCTCGATTCTGTCGAAAGGCACCACGTGGTGCGTGGTCTTGAATTCCTCAAAAAAGATATTATCAGCGTTGCTCATTATAGGTGCTGTAAATAATAATGGGATGATTAATTTTTTTAGATTCATATCTCGTAAATGTCTTGTTTCAATTTGACAAAGGTACATAAAAATCGGTTAGACACCGCTGTCGTATCTGATTTTGTCCAGAATTAGTGCCACGGTGGTGCTGTCGATGCCCGCTTCGGTGAGGTAGTGGCTGTCGGCAGTGATGGTGTCGATCACGCTCTGCGGGGTCGACAGCGTGAGCGCCTTCGCGTAGTTGGTGTTGGCACTCTTGATGTCGCCGCTGCACAGCAAGGCGTGTCCGCGGTTGATGTAGTCGTTGGCGTCGGGGTGGAGAGCGATGATGCGCGTATAGTAGTCGATGCTCTGGCTGTAGTTGCCCGTGAGGAACGAGCACCAGGCAATGGGCCGCAGCGTGCGTTCGCCCTTCGGCGCAAGATAGTCAACCTTGAAGAAGCATTTCAGCGCCTCTTCTATATGGTTGGCCTCAAGCAGGCAGTTGGCAAGAGTGTTTGCCACCGCCACATCGTCGGGCTGGAGCGCCGCGATGCGCTGGTAGTATGCCACCGCCTCCTCCGTCTTCTCGCTCGACCGCAGGCAGATGGCAATGTGCTTAAGAGTCCACAGGTCGTCGGGTTTAATGAGATCCACCTTCTCATAGAGGTCGATGGCCTCGGTGAAGTGCTTGAGTTGCTCGTGGCAGAATCCCGTCTTCTGGTAGTCGGACGCCGATGGCTGCTCCATCTGCGCCAACTTTGTGAACGTGGTCAGCGCGTCCTGGTAGCACTGCTGGCGGAAATAGAACTCCGCGATGACGCGCAGACTCTCGGTGTCGGAAATCGTCTCGCCGACAAACGGCACGTCGATGAGATTTACTGGGCGCAGGAACGGGTTGAAGAAACTCGCTTTGTTGCGGTAGAGGTTGTGGAAGCGGTAGAGATTTTGCACATACTTGTTGGCAATGTTCTCGCGCTGCTTCTCCGGGTCGGGCAGGTTGCTGTTGATTTCGTTGAGTATCTGCGTCTGCTGCCCGTCGAACTGGCTCATTATCATCGAGCGCTGGCTCTCAGGCATGGTGGCTACGGTGAGCGCAAACGAGTATTTGTCGCTGTCGCAGAATGCGCCCGAGGCGTTGACCATGGTCATGAGTACGTCGCCGCCGCTGCCGGCAAACACCTTGCAGATGCTTGAGTGGCGTGACGTGAACGGCTCAAACCAGTTGGCAATGTCGTTGAAGAACGGATAATTCTTCAGGCGCGCGAACGAACTGAGAAACACGTCGTTGCCCTCGGCCTGCAGTTTGTTTAGTTCCTGCATCTTCTCCGTGAGACCCGAGTCGTTGAGCATCTCCTCCCATTCCGGGTTCTTCGCCAACTCCTCAGGGTCGGCCGGTATGCCGTCGCGCATCTTGCGGCGCATCTCCGGACTCAACTTCATCAGTTTCGGCACCAGTTCGTCCTTCACCTTGCGGCTGATGCGCTCGGTGGCCTGGCTGCGTATGAACTGCAGGAATATGGTCATGATGTCGCGCCGCCCGCGCTCACTGTCGGCTATGTCGGCAATGCGCAGCCCAATCTCGCGGGCGTTGCCTATGGTGTCTTTGTGGCGGTGCATTGCCAAAAGGGCGCAGCACAGAGCCTTGATGGCTGTGGGGATGTCGGTGAGCGCCGTCTGCGCGTAGATGTCGAGCAGCAGTTGCAGCGACAGCCCGTTGTAGTGCTCATAGAGCGACAATAGCAGTCCGGCAAGGATAAGGTCCTTGATTTCCGCTGTCGATGCCGCGTCGGCAAAGATGCTACGTATGGCATTGGCGTCGCCGTCTGCCAGCGGGTAGGTTGCCCATACATATTGGAAGATGTCGGCGGCCGCCTTCTCCTTCTCTAAGAGCAGCGACTGCTCGGCATCGGCAGGGCGCTGGCTGGCGTCCATGTCGTAGAACACCTGCGTCTTGTCGACGCACTGGCGGTAGCGTTCGGAGAGTTTGCCGAAGTCGGCGCCGCGCAGGCGCACTGTTCGCAGAGTGGAGTAGTAGAGGCTCGGCGAATCCTTGATGAGCGACTCAATCTCCGCCGCCTCGGCGAGTTTCCTTAGCGAATCCGTTATGTTGGCGTGGATTTCGTCGCGCTTCGGGTCGCCCGACCCTTCGGCTTCGTAGCGTATCATGAAGCGGTACGACTCTTCGAGCGCGTCGAGTTGACTCGCAATTTGCCAGTTCTGAGTGTGCTGCGCAACCTCGCGCAGCACCTTGAAAGCCTCGGCAAGCCGTTTTTGCCGCAGTAACTCATTGACTGTATTCTTTATGCTGTTGGTCATAATCAGCGTGTTTGTTGTATTCTCTTGTAATTTAGTGCGAAATTACACAAAAGACTGCAAAAATCCTGCCATTCGGGCAGATGAAAAATGCGGGTGGTGTTGGCAGATATGGCGGGAAGTCGTAAATTTGCAGAAAAAAGAATATGGTTTTACAACGTTGGCAGAGTGTTTATCTGCTTATTTCAGTGATAGCAATGGCGTTGGTGGCGGCTTTCCCAGCCGTTGAGCCCGCGAAGGTAGTGGCGCCAGTCACCGACCTCGGAGGCGCGGTTCTCGTGTCGCGGATTCTCGCCGCAGTGGTGGCAGTGTTCCTGTTTGTTACAATCTTCAAGTTCAAGCAACTCAAACTGCAGCAGACGCTTTGCCTCATCGGCGCTGTGATGTGCGACGTGGACTTCATCGTGATTCTTATTTCAAAGTGGACGGCTGTGGTCGACGCAAATGTCAACCTGCTCTCGTTCTTGCCCATCCTGGCATCGGTTTGCGCAGAGATGGCGCGCACACGCATCCGCAAGGACTATAAACTGATTCACGACTGCGACCGCTTGCGCTAATGCAAGGTGTTGAAACAAAGGAGGGTAGAAAAAATTATTTGAAATATTTTTGCCGTTTGCTTTGTTTTTATGAAATTAATGGTTACTTTTGCAGTCCGAAAAACTGAATAATAACGAAATAATATACAAGAAATGAAAAGAACATTCCAACCTTCGAACAGAAAGAGAGTGAACAAACACGGTTTCCGTTTAAGAATGTCGACTGCAGACGGACGCAAGGTGCTTGCTCGTCGTCGTGCAAAAGGTCGTGCACGCCTGTCGGTTTCTCACTCTATCAATAAGTAATACTTGCGGTAGTTAAGTAGAACGAATATTTCCGTCATTGCTTATGCGGTGACGGTTATTTTTGTGTCTATAGGTCTGTGGAAAGTGTTAACAAGTTTAATGTGGGCTGAAATATACTGAATTTATAGAGCGATAATTAAGATTTGTAGATTATTGTTTGCACATCAATTATAATTTTATAAATTTGTAGTCGAAAAAGTTTGAGGTTATGAAGAGAAAAGTGTTTTTGGCATCAATTCTGCTTTTCGGGGCTATGTCGGCCGCGAAGGCAGATAATGCTATGACCATAAGTCTCTATGACGGGAACTCGGCCATATGGACAGTGCCAGCGGTGCGGACGCTTACGTTCGGCTCTGGCCAGATGCTTGTCAACTTGGCCGACGGCACGCAGCAGACAGTGGATGTGGCCACGGTGAGGAAGATTACCTTCAACACCGACGGTGGCGACGGAGTGCACACGATTGTTGCTGGCAAGACAGTGACGGTCTATCCCAATCCGGCAACCGACTATCTTCACATCAACAACGCCGACCCTTCTGAGAAGGTGACGGTTGTTGGCCTCGACGGACGCGTGTGGCTCACGGGCGCAGCGAGCGAATCTTTGTTTGTCGGCGATTTGCCTGCGGGCTTCTATATCGCCAAAGTAGGAAACACAACAGTCAAATTCCGTAAGCAATGAAAAAGATTCTTCCCATAATCACTGTAACCGCAGCGGTTGCTGCCATGGCGGCTGACGACGCAATCTACGTTGCCGGCACCGACGGGCAGACTGTAGGCGCAGGTCTCAGCGCTGTCGACAGCCTTTCGTTTAACGAAGGCAGCGATAGCCTATTGATTTCAGTGGGCGGCGTGCAGATGAAGCAGAGCCTTGCGGCGGTAGACAGCGTCTATTTCGACAAACTTACTAAGAAAATTGTAATCAACTACACCTCCGACGGCGTGAAGATTCTCAATCCGAAGGCATTCGATGGTGTAAATATAGCCATCGACGGCAACGACGTCATTGTAACGTCGACCGCATCCGACGAGTTTGAATATGTGCTCCAGGGCGAGTCGAGCGACGGTATGTTCAAGATCTACAGCGACAAGAAATTCATCCTTACGCTC
>CAVAOU010000154.1:0-4835 GCA_963590085.1 Senegalimassilia sp.
AAAGTTGGATGAAGGCTATCAATGCACTCCGTAATTGTTGCGCCCATCATGGTCGAGTATGGAACCGCACAATGCCAGTAATGCCGAAAATGCCAAACAGACTGCGCCAACCATGGATTGTAAACAGACCGGAATTAGCCAACAAACTATACTCTGTGCTTTGCTGTCTTATATATTGGGCCAACTCAATTGACTCTAGAAATGGAATAGCACAAAACTTCAAGGCTTTGCTCAGAGAATATCCAATGGTGAATGCCGTGGCCATGGGCTTCCCCGAAGATTGGGGAAATGAAGCTATCTGGCAATAATTCCATTATCATTTCCCTGGTGAGCCTGCACGTCCGTTCATCTTACTTGACTATCTTGTCCTGTTCCCTTGTCATTAACTGCACCTCGACGTTGACACGGAAGTCGTTAATGTTGCAGATGTCTTCGAAGGAATATTTGAAGAGGTCGCGATACAGGTGATGGAAGGGCAAAAGTCCACTTGACTGCAAGCCGAGACTTGTGGCTGTGGGCATCCATTCACCCACAGGCCCAAGCCATACCGACGTTGCATAGTGTCAAAATGGACAGTACTGATTAAGCGGCCATAGAAGCAATGAGGTTCATAAAGAAGCCAATTGCTATGCCAACCACCGCAGCCACCAGATAGGCACTTGAATTCACTACCGATTCCTTCTGGGTGAAATAGAGAATGGTTCCTACTATTGGAAACAAAAACGAAAATGCAATACCAACGCATCCTGCTTTGTTTTCATCGTTTTCAGTTGCTTGTTGTAAGTTCTTTTCTTCTTCCATTTTTGTTGATTTTTTAATTTGACAATAAATGATTTTTTATGATTTGTAATTCTTTATCCATTATAGGAATTTCGTATTTCTGGTAATCAAGCATAAAAGGATGTAGTACAACAATATACATATTATCGACAACAATTCCATAGTCCTTTTCCAGTATGTATTTATACAAATTTTGCTGAAGGGCATAATGGTAAAAACTGATGTCGGGAACATCCTCCAAGCCATTATTGCCATATTGCCATACCGTTTTATTTGGAGATGCATTTTTGCTCCTCTTCCAGTCGTAAATATCGAAGTGGTTGCCATTACGGCATAACAGGTCGATTGTTCCGGCTATTCTCAAATCCAGGTCAAAAATATGCCACTCCGTACGGAATGGAGTAATCGGATTTTTCTTCAGAAAATTCTTAAAGTATGAAAATTCTGTCTCTATTGACACCTCTTTATCGACATTTACATATTCACCTGGATACACGAAACGAGTGCACAAATTTATAGGTGCATTTGCAAAGAACGCCTCTATCTGAGCATGCAAAAAAGAACCTACTTCACGTGATTCCAAACCATTGCAATCCCATTTTTCCATCACTCTCATTTGCGGGAGTCCGTTCCTTTCTGCATAATTTCTCGATTTTTCCAGTGCATCAAACGGATAGAAAAACATACTCACTACATTGCTCACGGCCGTCAATTGCATCTTCCCTTCATAAAGATAGATGTGCTCCTTGGGGTCGAAAGACAATTTACCATCCTGGGCAAAGGATTCATCCGACTTGTCCAGATTTTTAACGGTCACACACGGGAGTTGTAACGGTTTGACTCTTTCCGTTGCAAGTCGCTCCAACTTAGTTTGCTCTGTCAAGGCAATTCGTTCATCCGTTTCCAGTTCACTAAAATTGTGATTAAGCAGTTGCTCTCGTTCTCTGGCTAAAGCCATCTTTTTGGCCTCTATCTCGCTCCATCGCTTATCGGGAGATGGATGGCCGCAGGTGAGGGTCACGACAAAATCTTGGTCTATCAAATGAATCAAATCTTGTAGGTAACGGACACATTCGTCTGGCTCACGCACGATTTGCTTCTCTGAAAATCTGACTACTATCCATCCGATATTTGCAAGAATCCTATCGCGAAATTCGTCTCCACAGCCAATGTAATGGATTGGATTTCTATCGTAGCCTCCGTATGGCTCATCAATCTCAACATCTATTCTGATACCGTATTTGTTGTCTGTTTCAATTATAGCAATGTCCGGTTCGTAGGGACGTGATCCATCGAATGGATGAATGGACGTATCGCCCAAAACGGCATAACCAATGGCGGATTTGAAACATTTTTTCAACCTCTTTTCAAAATTGGTTTCAGAGAAGCCTCGGCGAGCCACCTTCCCCCTTCTACGTGGAAATACAACCGTGTCTCTCGCAGGTGCAGTGTAGAATGCATAATGATCTGTATCACTACTCTTGGGCAACTCATAGTTTACAAAGACAAGCGACTCCTCTTCATTGTTTTGTCTGTATTTATTCGATCTTTTTCGAGGGGTACTACTAGATGGTTTTGATGTAAGCACTGTATCGGTTGCCTCTTTCACATTGTTTTCTGGCAAAGTTATCTGCTCTTCCCTAATAAGATTTTGTATTTGTTGTTTTTCATGATACCGTCGGTTGTTGCGCTTTGCCATTAGGTAGACAATAGTCAAGACCACAAGTAGAATTGCAAGTACTATACACAAAGAAACAGCCATTACTTGCCTTTCATCAGATGACAGACCGTTCTCATCTGAATCAAATTCAGTTTCATTCGTTGTATCTAGATTCGAATTCAACGCTAAATGTGGCGATTTCCAGGCAAAAGAGGCTCTAGCATTGGCTAGAACTTGTTGCCACAATGCCTTCTCAGATTCTCGATAAGAGAATATTGCTTTTACAGCACTGTCGGAGTTAAAGAAATAGCATATTTCAACATAAACATCACCTTTGGTTCCCGTGCGTGAATATTGTATATCCACATATTTACTTCCCGACTTGGTCTCTTTTATTGTGCATATTGGATATTCCACAAACTCCTGTCCTTCTGCAAGTTCCAACGAAGCTGTCGCCAATAGCTCGTCCAAATCCTCCTTTGAGAAACAACTTTCGTCAGAGCTCGGATAAGGGCACAAATCATCGACATCACTCACAACTATTATTCTACAATAGCGAGACAATGCCACTTCTGATTTTTTGGACAAGCCTTTCTGCTGGAACACAATCTCTGCATCGGTATTGTAGTTTAAAGCGCCATTAAGGAATCGAGTATACGCATCATTGTCTGCCCTCAACTCAAGTTTGTCTGAAACAGACATTGAGAACAGATCATTAAACAGATAGTCTCTGTCATTTGCCATTCCTGAGACCCACAGAATAATGGTCTGCAACAAGATAAGATAGCGGCGCATACTGCAATAATAACTTACTTATTTTTGTTTCTTTTCTCCTTTTTCTTCCCATCACAGTAAAATGCGGCACCTATCACACCCAACATTAAGGTTAATCCTATTTGTCTTCCTGCCGCATCTGGTGCGCCATAGCATGCTGCCGAGATAGCAGCAACAAAACTTAAAGCAGCCAATGCCAAGAAGACAATTCCCACAATTTTCATTTCACTATAGATTTTCAGTCGTCAACCGGCTCCGGATTGACCAGATTCCATTCCCGTTGTTAGCACATAAAAAAAGCGTGGAGCCAGTTTGTCACTCGTCCCACACAGTAAAGGCTCTCGCATTGCCCGACAAGTCCGAAACGAGCAACGCTGAAAGCCCCACGCCAGTGTAAGTATATGTTGAGCCACTCTTCTGCAGCCGTCCTTGCGGACGGATACAGGCAAGGGCTGTATACAATACACCTCCATAGGGCGTTCTGGTTGCTTTGTCTTTGACTTGTCGTTTGAATTTGCGAGATTCTTACTGTGTCAAAACCAAAGCGTACAAAACGCCTTCTTTATATGTCAATCTACCCCACCGCAGCCCATCAGGGCTTCCAGCGTAGGTATCTATGCCTCAAAGTTATATTTTTATTTCTCACTACGCAAGTACCCCCCCCGAAAAAAATTCAGCAAAGCAACCTTTCCTTCTGAAAAGGAAAGAAACTGCCGATTATTTCCTTTTCGGAAGGAAATAATCGGCAGCGTCTGTTATATTTTCGCTCTGTTAGTCGAGCACGAGCACTTTCTGCGGACGTGGGCACTGGTCGCTGTAGACGAGGTATGCGCCGTAGGGCAACAACTCGCAGTGGCCTTCGCCAACCGACGGGATGACCTTGACGATGCGGCCGGTCATGTCGACGATGCGCACGTTGGTGTGGATGTCGGAGCAGCGGAAGTAGATGCCGTTGCCAATGGTGAGCACGGTGAGCGGCGCCATTGCCTGCAGACCTTCAACGCCAGCGGGATTGACGTAGACCACGTTTGACGCGTCCGACTTGATGCCGAGGCGCTGCGACTGGACAGTGTAACTGTAGGTTGCGCCCGACTCCACTTCGTTGAAGTAGTAGTAGGTGTGCTCCACGTCGTCGGTGGTAAACGACGTTGTGGTGCTCGAGCCGTTGGCATATTCCGTGAGGTTGACCACATAGTTGTCGATGACCTCAGGATTGGCTGGCGCCTGCCAGTTGATGCGGAATCCGGTTGCCGACACGTTGGTTGCCTCCGTTGCCACGATGCGGTCGAAGGTCGGGATGTCGTAGACCGTACCCGTGAGGTTGACCACGTAACTCGTCACGCCCGTCAGGCCGCCGTCGTAGAGCAGCAGTTTGGCGTTGCGCTCGCCGAGGTCGGTAGGCGAAAACGTTACCTTGAGGTTGTATCCGTCGTTGTTAACCTCGCTCCACGAAACTGAAGTTGTCGGTATGGAGAAATCCTTGGCGTTGTCGCCGTAGAGGCGCAGCGAAAGGTTGGCAGAGAGTTTGCCGCGGATAGGGATCTCCACGGAGGCCTGCGAGCCGTATGCCAGTTCGCCGAAGTTGATTGTCGAATTGTTGGTAGGCGAAATCAGCGTGCCG
>CAVAOU010000155.1:0-4810 GCA_963590085.1 Senegalimassilia sp.
ATAGCAATGGGAGGAGTGCAGGTTAATCGGGAAGATGGGATAACCGAACTTATATTGCCACCGACAGAAGTTCAAAATACAGTCCTTTGCGGAGATGATGCTTTAAGCGCACTTATGCAGTCGGATACTTTCACACCGCTTGTATTCGCATATCTGTGGAAACGGAAATTCATAAAACAGAATAATTTTCGCTTTGACGGGCGATTGTCGGAGGATGATTTATGGACAACTAAAGCGATGTGTTTAGCCTCGGAAGTGTTGCTCGCAGGATGCGTCCATTATAACTACATAAAAAGGAAGCAGTCTCTGACAGCATCCAATAAAGCGAGTGTATTAAGAATGTCAAGTCACAATGAGGTTGCCATGCATCTGTTTGAGTTTCTCATTGGACAAGTCTTGTCGGAAGAGACAAAAGGGTGGATTGCCTGTAAGGTGCTATATCTCGTTTGTGACGTGCTGAAATCGGCACAACGGTTATCTGAAAGTTGTGATGTGTCGTTGGAACTATGCCGTAAGTTGAAATCATTTGTCGTGGAAAGCGGTAGCCAGCAAATAAAACGCATCGGTTTTACCTATCTTATGAGAATACAAAATTTTGCCGTTCAATCCATTGCGAAATTTGTGAGGTAATATTGGTGGTAAAAAAAGCGCAGGCCGGGGGACTGCGCTTTGTGGGGTGTTGAGGTGTAGCCTATTTTACCGGAATCTTGTCGATGCGGCGCTGGTGGCGGCCGCCTTCAAAGTCGGTCGAAAGAAAGGTCTCGACCATCTTGATGGCTTCTTCATTGCTTACGAAGCGGCCTGGCATGGCAAGCACGTTGGCGTTGTTGTGCTGGCGCGCGAGGGCTGCCACTTCGGGAATCCAGCAGAGTGCCGCACGGATGCCCTGATGCTTGTTGAGGGTCATGCTGATGCCTTCACCGCTGCCGCACACGGCGATGCCGGGATAGCATTCGCCCTTCTCTACGGCTTCGGCGCACGGATGCGCAAAGTCGGGATAGTCGCAACTGTCGGTGGAGTGGGTGCCGAAGTCTTTGTAGGCAATGCCTTGCGACTCGAGATATGCCTTGATGGCTTCTTTGGTGTCAAATCCGGCGTGGTCGCTACAGAGGGCTACCGGACAGTTTGGTTTTAGGATACTCATTTCTGCGATTTTATTGGTTGTTTCTTATTTTCTTGAGAATCTTGCGCTTGTCCACACACATGGGTATCTCGTTCTCGTAGTGGGTGACATAGACAAGCGTTGTCACGTCGCTGGCGGCAATCTGCTCGATGGCCTGCAGGGCAAGTGCTTTGTGGGAGGCGTCGAGTCCGTGCAGCGGCTCGTCGAGGATGAGCAACTGCGGACGCTTGATGAGGGTGCGCACAAGCAGCGCGAGGCGTTGCTCGCCTGACGAGAGGGTGGGGAACCGACGGCTTGCGAGGTCGCCGATGCCGAATGCGTCCATCCATTGCTGCGCTTCCTGCTTCTGCTCTTCGGTCAGCGGCTTGAAGAAGCCGGCAACCTCGCGGAGTCCGGATGCCACGACGGCTAGAGTGTCGGCGGCGTCGCGGAAATAGAGGTGCATCTCGGGCGACAGATAGCCGATGCGGCGCTTGATGTCCCAGATGGTTTCTCCGGTGCCGCGGCGGCGGTCGAAGATGCTGATGTCGTTGCTGTACGACTGTGGGTTGTCGGCGCACACGAGGCTCAGCAGGGTGCTCTTGCCAGAGCCGTTCTCGCCGAGCAGCGCCCAGTGCTCGCCTTTGTCCACGCGCCAGTCCACATGCTCGAGGATTGTGGTCTTGCCGTAAGCCACACGGCAGTTGCGCAGTTCAAACGCTGCCTCGTAGGGCTCGCCCTCGCTGTGGCGGCTGGGAAGGGCGCTCAGCGACAGTTGCGGGAACAGCGACTTTGCCGCCTCCTGCATGTCGTCGACGCTACCTGTAACGGCCTTGCCGATAGTGCGGTCGGCAACGGGAATCATTGCCGAGGCAAATGGCGGAATGTCGCCAGGATTGCAGAGCAGAAGCATCAGTGTTACGCCGTTTTCAGCCAGTTGCTGCAGCAGTCCGTTGAGCAACAGGCGCGACGGTGCGTCGAGACCGATATATGGGTTGTCGAGAATCAGCAGGTCGGGCAACTCCGTCATCATGTTCACGATGAGGAATTTCCGCAGTTCGCCGCTCGACAGGAAGTTTATGCGTTTGTGTTCAATCTCGTGGAGCGAAAGTCGGTCGCAGAGGTCGTTCCACTGCTCGTGGGGCATGCGCCCCTCCATCAGTTCGCCCACGGTAGGCATCTCGTCGTTCATCGATGCCTCGAAGCGTTGCTGATAGTAAGACTCCTTGCAGCCCGTAAGTGAATGGATGTCGGAGAACTCGATTTGCCGCACCTTTTTCGGCTCGGAAGAATAGCGGCATTTGGCGGTGATGGCTTTTGCCGTCAGCGTCTTGCCCGAACCGTTTTCGCCCACCACGGCCACCGTGTCGCCTCGACGGAGGCAGATGCCGTTGGGGTTAGCCACAGTAACGATGCCGCAGTTGAGCCGGGCATCGTCAATCTTTATCAATATATCTTTTTCCACAACTGCAAAGATAATAAAAAAATCAGCGCCCCCGGGGCGGGGACGCTGAAGAGAGTTATCTATTTAAATGAGATAGGTGTATCTACTCTTAGTATTCGATTGTTGCTTCACCACTATTGTTTGTAAGAGTTCCAGCATTTGTGCCACTAGCCCAAGTTTCGTTTCTGCCGAGATAGGAGCCTGCGTTGTGTTGTGCCTGGGTTGTGTATGAATTGTAATTGTTGGTTTTGTCAATTACAAGCGTAACACCATCAATAGTGTTGCCGGATATGATGCTTGGGTGGTCGTAATAAGCAACGCCGACGCAACCTACGAGACCTCCAAGGTCGCGATAGGCTGTTATCTTAGTATTCTTAACTTTACAGCCTTTTACATTACCGTGGCAGAGGTAACCGATGATACCGCCTGCCTTGTCGCCGTTGTTATATTTTCCAGTGGACATCAACGCTGCTGTTGAGGTGACTGTTGCGTTTTCAACTGTGCAATTTTCGATGGTTGCTGCAGCAACTGTAGTGCGAGAGTCATACCAGTTATAACCAGCAATGACACCTGCATAGTGAGTGCTCGTTACTTTAGCATTCATGACGGTCAAATCTTTAATGACTGCGCCTCCTTTTATTGTGTTGAAAAGTCCGGCAGTAGCGTTGTCGGCGTTCTCACAATAGCTTTTTACATTGAGGTTGTAGATGGTCTTTTCGTTACCGTCGAATGTACCTGCGAACGCATATTTGAGGAAGTCGGTTTGGCGGTCATCGTTGCCGATGCCTTTCCAAGCGCGGTTGTTCAAGTCGATGTCGTTCATCAATTTAAAGGTCTTGCCCTCAAATGTTTCTCCAGTTCTTGTTTGTTGAGCAATCCATGCCAATTCAGCGCCGGTCTTAACTTCATATACGCCGTCTGCGTTAGGAGTAATCGCTGAAACTGTACCGTCCCATACGTTCAATCCATAGTCTGGCTCGTCGAATTCTGGGGTGATAATGATGTTGAAGTTATTGGCGCTTGTGAGCAACGAGCCAAAGATGTTTGTGCGGTAGTTGCGTTGCAGTGGAATGTTTTGGAATACGCGCTCATCAGCGGCACCGTCGTAAGAGATTGTGACGTTGTTGTCGGCCTGCTTCTCGGCAGGCATAAGCAGGTAGTTCATTGTCAGATATTTGCATCCTAACGATGATGCTGCAGGGAATGTCTCCTCTGGCAGCTCTGCGGCTGCAAACGAAATTTCTTCTTCACCGGCAACCGAACCGTCTTTGAAGTTCAAAGTGTTGTAAGTCTTAACTTTTACACCAGCCTTTGTTACGTCAATGCCAGCGCTTTTTGCTGCTTCCAAATCGGAAGTACCGATGTTGAGTTGGGCAAACGGACGTTTCAAGTTGACTGTTCTGTCAAGAGTTGCGCCGTCCACTGTGAATTGTTCAACAGCATAGAATGCGTCGTACGCTTCGTTGCTGCTGGTAGCGCCTGTGTAGTTTGCTTTTACGTTTACGTTGGTAGCGTCAAACGTGTAGATTGACGATGGAGCGTCGGCCCAGAACACTACGGCATAGGTTTTGCCGTTTACCAAATTCATCGAAACGGTTGTCGACAAGTTGATAGCCTGATTGGCTTTGCCGAGATTTGGGAGGAGTGTCCACGCGCCGTCTTTTACCTCATAAACGGCATAGTCCAATGTTGTTGCAGTTGTACCGTCGGCAAATGCGCGAGTCTGCAATGGGTTGGCCAATTGTGTTGTGAAGGTCACGGTAGAGTTAGTCCCTTCCTTTAAGTTGCTGAGCTCATCATTTGAGCAGGATGTTGCAAGCATCATTGATGCTATTGCAAAAACCGGAAGCATTTTCTTCATCATAGTTTTGATCATTTAGTTTAAAATAAAGGTTTATAATAATTATTTGTTATCTGATTAAGATGTTGTATTCCCCATCAAATCCCGGGTCGATGTCCAGTCCTCCGTTGGAGGTCGACGTCAGGAATTTTCCCCTTACAATGGTCAGTTGGCTGCGCTTTAGTGGCACATTGATGGCTGGTGCGGATGAAACCAATTCCCCGTCCTTGTTGTAGACTGCCACGGTCACCGACACTCCCGCTTCTGCTCCGTTGACAAATACATAGTCAAATCCCATTTCCATTTCTCCATTGTCGGTTGGCTTCAATGCGCTTTCAAACTGCACCCCCGTCCAGGAGTCGGCTGGCTTGTCGGTAAACATATTGTAGGAGCACGGCACGTAGTCGACATAGCGGAACACAAC
>CAVAOU010000156.1:0-4730 GCA_963590085.1 Senegalimassilia sp.
TAATAGTACGCCGCTATCTTTTTAGTCACGGATTTCGATATCGACTTAACCATCCTCGACTGCCAGGACATCCCGACATCGTGCTACGCAAGTACCGTACGGTAATCTTTGTAAATGGCTGTTTTTGGCATGGACACGAAGAATGTGGAAGTTATGTAATGCCGAAGAGTCGGACAGAGTATTGGAAAGAGAAAATAAGGCATAACAAAGAAAGAGATAAAAAAGAATTGAATGAATTGGCTCATATGGGGTGGCATTGTATCACCTTATGGGAATGTCAGTTGAAGCCAACGGTAAGAGAGCAAACATTGCAATCTCTTGAATATACCCTATGTCATATATATCTTGAAGACAGAAGAGTAAGAAAGTATGTATTGCCAGAACCAGAAACAATGATTGCTGCCGAACCATTTTTCGAGTAGCAAAACAAAGCCTTTTGCAAAGCACCGCAGGCAATATATCGCACCTACGGCGCTCTACCTCGCAGTTCGACAAAGTTTCTGTCTGTTTTATTCCAGCGTTTTCTTTTCGCGGGCTTCGGCGAATTTGGCCTTCATTGTGGGGTTGTTGCGCGTGAGTTTCTTGATGGTGAGCGCTTCTGCCTTGTCGTTGGCAAGGCGTAGGTTGTTCTCGCTGCCGATGAGGGCGTCCTTGATTTTCTGCAGGTGCTGGATGGACTTGTCAATCTCGTCGATGGCGGTCTTAAACTTGTCGCTGGCGAGGCGGTAGTTTTTGCCGAACTTCTCCTGGAAGTCGAGCAGTTGGTTCTCGAAGTTGGTCACGTCGATCGACTGGCTCTGCGCCACGGCGAGTTGCTGCTTGTATTCCAGGCTCTTCTTCGAGGTCTGCACGAGCATCGAGATGATGGGCAGGAAGAGTTGCGGACGGATCACGTACATCTTGTCGAAGCGATACGACACGTCGACGATGCCGCCGTTATACAACTCGCTGTCGGGCTCCAGCAGCGACACCAACACGGCAAATTCGCATTTCTTCGCGCGCCGGTCGGCGTCGAGTTTGCGGAAGAAGTCTTCGTTTTTGTGCTTCGTTGCCGTCTCGTCGGCCTCGTTTTTCATCTCAAACATGATCGACACGTATTCCGTGCCGTCGTCCGCAAAGTCGCGGAATATGAAGTCGCCCTTCGAGCCTGCGGAGGCGTCGTTGTCCTTCTCGAAATAAGCGTGGGGCAGCATCGACCGCATCGTCTGGTTGAACTGCGTAGAGCAGTGCTCCTCAAGGGTTTCGCCAATCATCTTGGTGGACAGGCGAATTTTCATGTCCTTGTAGTAGTCAACCTGCGCTTGTGCGGCCTGCAACTTCGACTCATAGCGCTCCTTGATGGCGTTCTCGTTGAGGGCAGCCGACTGCTTGTCGAGTTCGGCTTTGGCCTTCAGCGCGGCAATCTCGGAGTCCTTCACTCGGATGCTGTCCTGCGCCTTGTGTTGCGCCTCCAGAACTGCGATTTTCAGCCTGTTCTCGCTTTCGCCGAGCGACGACCGCAAGACGGAAATCTCATTGTCCTTCTTCGTCAACTCGCTCTGAAACTGCTGCTCAGCCTTGGCGGAGGCAAGTTGCTCCTCCACCTTGTGGCGGTCATGGAGTTCGGCGATGCGGCGCTTGAGTTCGGTTTCAAACTCCGCATTCTTCACCTGGTTTACGATCGACGCGTAGTCAGCCTCGTCGACCGTAAACGCCTTATGGCAGTTAGGACAAATCAGTTCTTTCATGTCTCAGCCTATTTCTGCTCGGCTACCGGACGGACAGCGAAACCGAAATAGCGGTCGTAACTGCTGCGGTAGTAATAGTTGTTGGTGGCGAAATTGAGGGCATAGGAGTTGCCTTCGGCCGACTGGCTTATCGACGATGTCCAATAGAAGCCGTAGGTGCCGTGGGAGTTGGCGTCGGTGCCATAGCGGCCGCCTGAAGCAGGGAGGAATATCGAGTTGCCGTTTCTCTTGCTGGTCACCGTATAGCCTTCGATGGTGGTGCCGTCGCTGGCTGTCTTGCTTGTCCACTTCCACGAGCAGTTACCCGTATACATCAGTTCCTTGTAGTCGTCGTGGGTTGGTATGCGGCATCCCTCTCCCCAATTTGCTGTGGCAGCGTCGTCGGTTGCCTCGAGGGTGGTAAGTTTGTCGGTAGTGGTGTACTTGGTGAAGGCCTCAATCGAAGCGCCGAACGCGTAGGTTTCCCACGAGAAGTCGCTCTTGGTTGCTGTTTCGCCCCAGGCAAAATATTCGCCGTCGTCGGCTGCCGTAGCGGCGCCGATGTTGGTGTCGGCCCAAAGCAGTCCGCTTGGGAGTTCGAGGTCGACAAACCAGTGGCCGTTGACGTATTGCGAATCGTCGACCAGCACCTCAGTAACCAAGTCAACCGATTGCACCGCGCCGTAGTACACGTCGCTCGAAACAATCACGTATGGGCGGTAGTAGTACGTTGCGCCCGACACCAGTCCGTCGATGTTGAAGTCGTATGTTTTGAGTTCCTCGCCGAGGTAGCGCGTCTCGTCGGACAATGTCGGCTTTGTCTTCTTGTAAGAGAAGCAGATACCTATTGTAGGCGTTGCTCCCGACAAGTTTTTCACGCCGTCGGCAAACGCCACTGTCGCTGTTCCGCTGAACGAAGTCTTGGTCACATTGCTTGCCTCCGAGCATGTTGCTTTGTAGAGCCCCTCGGCAGAGAATGTGATGGAGTCAACGTCCTCCACGTTGCGCACCTTGACTGCGCCGTCTTTCCATTCAAAAGTGTTTTGTCTGGCTGTCACCGTTGTGAAAACGCCGAGCATCATCACGCCGGACAAAAGGATATATAATTTTTTCATAGTTGATGTCTTTCTTGCTGTTACATTATTGAGCCGCTGCTACCGGACGTACAGAATATCCGTAGTTGCGGGTGAAGTCACTTCTGTTGTAGTCGCTGTTGAAGAAATAAATGTAGTAGGCGTAGCCTGAATATTGTGCAGCAGTGCTTGTCCAGTAGCTACCCGTCGAGCCTTCGTCGTTGAGGTATGTCTCATAGCGGCTGCCAGCTGCCGGAAGGAATATCGACTTGCCGTTCTTCTTGCTGGTAATCAGGAAGCCGTTCACCTTCGTGCCGTCGCTGGCGGTTCGGGTGGTCCATTTCGAAGCGCAGTTCTTAAACAGTTCCTTGAACTCGTCGTTGGATGGCATGCGGCAAGGCGCGCCCCAACTTACGCTTGCAGCGTCGTCTGTTGCCTCAAGGGTGGTGAGTTTGTCCGTGCTGTTGTATTTTGTTATTTCGATTGTCGGTTCGCCATACTTGTAGGTAACCCAGTTGTATTCTTCCTTGGTCGTTGTTTCGCCCCAGGCATAGTAGTTGCCGTAGTCGGTAGCGGTTGTTGCGCCCACGTTGGTGTCGGCCCAGAGCAGTCCGCTCGGCAAGCCGAGGTCGACAAACAGGTGGCCGTTGATGTAGCGCGAATTGTCGCTTCCCTTTTGGCCGCTCGTCGTCAGGGTGTGGACGTCGCTATAGTAAACGTCGCCGGCATATTCCACATACGCGCGGTAGTAGTATTTTGTGCCTTGGACGAGGTCGCGGATTGAGAAGTCGTATGTATCTGGTTCGTCGCCGATCCACAGGGTGTCGTCGTCGGTTGTAGGCTGAGAGTTCTCGCAGGAATAGCAGATGCCCGTATTGGGCCAACTGCCGGAAATCGATTCGATGCCGTCGCCATAGGCTACCGTCGCTGTTCCCGTAAACGATTGGTCGGTCACGTTTGCTGCCTCCGAGCATTCCACCTTGAAGAGACCAGGAGCGGCAAACGACACTGAGTCGACTTCCTCAATGGCGCGCGCGGTGACGTAACCGTTTTTCCACTCAAAAATGTTTTGCTGGGCTGAAGCCGTTGAGCAGATGCCAAAGAGCGCCGCGCCAAGCAAAAGTGTAGATATTTTTTTCATATTTATAAATTTCCTTGTTGCTGTTTTACTTGACTATCTTGAAGTTCACTCCGCTTTCGGTGGCCACGATATACACGCCCGACGCCATCGCCGAGAGGTCGATTTGCGCCGTGCCGTCGCTGTCGGCTGCCGAAGCCTTCACCACTGCGCCGCTGATCGAAACCACACGGATGCGCTCGCCGGAGAGCATGCCGCGCACGGTGAGCAAGCCGTTGGCGCAAGTGAACACCGGATGACTTTTGTCGGCCTCAATCGTTTGTACGGCATCGTTGTCGATGTCGGCAACGAAATAGTAGCGCTGCACGTCGGTGAATTGATAACTGGCATCCGCCTTGTCCGTAGCCGAAAGGGTCAGCCCTTCCGCCGACATAGTGATCTTCGGTTTGGATGAGAATGCAAAACTTGCCTTTGTGCCGTCCTTAAACAGGAACATTACACCAGGCGTGGCTGCCACGGCGCTCAGGCTGCAAAGCGAGAAGAATGCAACGAGCGCAACGATTAGTCTTAGTCTTTTCATAATCATTAGTTTATGTTACCCTGCAACGGCGCGCCGGAGCATCCGTTTGCCCCTCGGCCGTTGGTATGACAAAGATATAACATTTTTCTCGCCTATCCCGTCCAAATCAGCATAAATATGCCATTTAAGGCAGCATCTTCAGAAATTCCCCAAGATGCACGTGCTTTATGCCGTTCACGCTGCTGCCGCTTGTCCATTCATCCAGACTCACGACATATTTCGGATAGTTGTTTCGGATAGACTCCAGATTGCCGAATTCTCTTTCCTTTGTCTTCTCGTCGGCAAGGAGATAG
>CAVAOU010000157.1:0-4725 GCA_963590085.1 Senegalimassilia sp.
GCGCAAATATATATATTGTTTCTAAATTGCGCAACATTTGATGCGTAATCTTTTCTTTATGTTTGCATTTTGATTGTGCTACTAAAATGCCTTTGGAGAGGAACTGCTGTTTATGTAAAATTTGTTCGGTTTTTCGTCACGGAGTTGGGTGGTCTCAACTTTGATGTATTTGTCACCGCAGTAGTTCGACTTTTCTCGTATCACTTCATTGCGCTCTGAAACGTTCTCAATCTTTGATACCCAGAAGTTGCTCTCGATTGTTTGCTCTGCTCCATTATCAATGCGATAGGTGATATAGTTGCTGAAACTGATAGGTGTTTGCTCTTTAGTGTAGGTTTGAGACGCTTCTTTTCCAACTATTGTATTCAGCGTGCAGTTGCTGACTGTGCTGCTCACAATGTTGTATTCTGTTACGATTTTTGATGCGTGCGGAGGAATGGCTATGACATCTTTCTCTTTTTGAAACACACCTTTGGATTGAGAACCGTATGTGCTCGCGGTTACAGAGCCTTTGTATTTTTCACTATAATGGTAAAGATAGCCATATAGGGTTGCGGAAACTGACGCCCCAACTGAATTAGTCGTAGACCATTCGCGGTTTAGATAGTAGTCTTTTGACAGTCCGTTGATGGTGAAGAATGATTTTGATAGGTCTACATAGGCAATTTTGTCGGTGTTGTTCGTGATTATAAAACCGGGATTGCCATATTCTGCCCAGAGATAGTAGTTTATTTCGATTTCTGAGTTGCTTTGCTGCATATACAATTCGTACGTTTTTACATCGTCACTCTCAACGGTGTAGATTTGGTACAACGAGTTATTGCAAGATGTGGTTGCCATGAGAAGTGCGATGGCTGCGCTGATGATGTGGTTTTTCTTCATGATTGTTCGTTTTTAAGGTCAAAAGTAGCCAGAAATTCCTTACCCCCCCCCTAATTGAGTTAAATCGTGTTAACAGGTGTGAGAAACTGTCGCTGAGGCAGTGATTGGTATAAAAAAACTCCTTGAGGCGGGGATGCTTCAAGGAGTTATTGTGGGTATGACCTTCGGCTGCTAAATCCGGAATGTGCGGAACACAAACGGCTCGGTGAGCGGAAGTTTGATCTTTAGTTTCTTGTCGATATTGTTTACATAGTCGGCAGCCTCTGCAAAGGTGTCAAAGCCTTCGGCAACAACGTAGTAGTCCTTCGCTCCGTTCTGGATTACGTAGGCTTTCGCCCCGTTGGCCTCCAGGCGCGTGCAGAACGCTTTGGCATTGAAGAGTTGCCTCATTGCTCCCACTACAACATTGTAGCGCTTCATCTTGTTTTTTTCGGCATTGTAGGCCTGCCACATGTTGCCTTGCAGATAGAGCGCCGTCTTGCCACCCTCGGTCTTCGAATAAGGCTTTGAAGCCTCCATTATCTTGTTGTGGATGGTGTTGTCCACACTGTCGGCTTCTGCCTCGGTGGCATTGCGTTTAGCCACTGCCGCCTCATACGACTGCCGATAGTTTTCTTCGGTGGTCTTGCAACCGGCAAAAATCATTGCTATTGCCGCAACCATCAACACTGACCGTTTCATATCGCAATTATTTTTCGTATTTCTCTATACCTTTGAGTTTCAATAGGTAGCGCAGGTGAGTGTAGGGGAGGATTGAGCCGTTGCCAGTGTTGCTGTAGCCATACTGGTAAGGGATAATCACCTCACACGAGTCGCCCACGTTCATTGCCATTAAGGCAATCTGGAAACCCTCCACAGTGTTCGACAGGCGCTGCTGGTAGGTGCTGTCGGTGAGCAGGTATGATGAGTCGACCGCCACTTCACGGCAGTTGAGGAGTTTGTACTTCACGTTGACTGTCGACGAGATGAGCGGCGTAAGGTTGCCTTCCGTTGTTGTGCGGTCGTTGAAATAGTGGATTAGCACGTAGGCGCTTTGGTCAAACTCCGGAGTTACTTTCTGGAAGTATGCTTTGCCATTGGCGTCGGTCAGTGCCTCCTGTTTCGCCAACCACTCATTGTTTTCTGCTCGCCAGTCCTTGTAGTATTCCCATGCGTCGCGTACAGGGTCGAGTTTGCACGCCGACAGCACAAGGATGAATAGAGCGATTAATGGTAGTCTTTTCATTTATTGCTTTTTAAAATTCCACTTTTGGCGCAGTCTGTGCGGCTTCGTCAGCCTGGAACTGCGGTTTTTTGCTGAACCCGAACATTCCCGCTATGATGTTGCCAGGGAAGCGCATCACAGCATTGTTGTACTGGTTCACGGCATTGGTGTAGTCGGTGCGCGCCGTAGAGATGCGGTTTTCGGTGCCCTCCAGTTGCACTTGCAGGTCGCGGAAATTTTCCGTTCCCTTGATGTTCGGATAAGCCTCCGACACAGCCAGCAGCGATTTCAGCGCGCCCGAAAGTTCGTTTTGCGCCTGCTGGAATTTCTTGAGGTTTTCCTCCGTCAACTGGTCGGCGGTGATGTTCACCGAGCCAACCTTGGCGCGGGCGTCGGTAACAGCCTGGAGCGTGTTTGCCTCGTGGGCGGCCGCACCTTTCACTGTGCTCACAAGATTGGGCACAAGGTCGGCGCGGCGCTGGTAGGCAGTCTGCACCTTTCCCCAAGCGTTTTCCACTTCGTTGCTGTCGGTCACAATCGTGTTGTATTTGCTTATGGTGCAGCCCCCGAAAATCAGAAGCACCACCACAACCGACACGATTGTTATCAATACAGATTTCTTCATAGCGTGGGTATGGTTCGTATAGTTGTTATACCAATTTCTTGAGCAGCGACTTCATGCCAACTTCCTTCTCGAGGATGCCTGCGAGGTCGGCGATGGCAACACGGCTCTGCTCCATAGTGTCGCGGTGACGGATGGTGACTGTGTTGTCCTCAAGAGTCTGATGGTCGACAGTGATACAGAATGGAGTACCGATGGCATCCTGGCGGCGGTAGCGCTTACCGATAGAGTCTTTGCCGTCAAACTGTACCTTGAAGTCAAACTTCAGCGAGTCGATGATTTCCTGAGCTTTTTCTGGGAGTCCGTCCTTGCGCACGAGCGGCATGATTGCAGCCTTCACTGGAGCGAGGGCAGCCGGCAGGTGGAGCACTACGCGGGTCTCGCCGTTCTCCAGTGCCTCTTCCTCGTAGGATGAAGCAAACACTGAAAGGAACATACGGTCAACACCGATAGATGTCTCGATGACGTACGGAGTGTACGACTGGTTGAGTTCAGGATCGAAGTATTGGATTTTCTTGCCCGAGAACTTCTCGTGGTTGCCGAGGTCGAAGTTGGTGCGTGAGTGGATACCTTCAACTTCCTTGAAGCCGAACGGCATAAGGAATTCGATGTCGGTAGCGGCGTTAGCGTAGTGAGCCAACTTCTCGTGGTCGTGGTAACGGTATTTCTCGTCGCCGAGGCCGAGAGCCTTGTGCCATTTCAAGCGGGTCTCTTTCCATTTCTTGAACCATTCGAGTTCCTCGCCCGGGCGCACGAAGAATTGCATTTCCATCTGCTCGAATTCGCGCATACGGAAGATGAACTGGCGGGCTACGATTTCGTTGCGGAATGCCTTACCAATCTGTGCGATACCGAAAGGAATGCGCATGCGGCCTGTCTTCTGCACGTTGAGGAAGTTCACGAAGATGCCTTGAGCCGTTTCCGGACGGAGGTAAACCTTCATTGAGCCGTCGGCTGTGCTACCCATCTCAGTGGAGAACATCAAGTTGAACTGGCGCACTTCTGTCCAGTTCTTTGTGCCTGAAATAGGGCAGACAATGCCGTAGTCGAGGATAATTTGGCGGAGTTCCTCAAGGTTCATGTCGTTCATCGCCTTGGAGTAGCGCTCGTGGAGTTCGTTGCGCTTTGCAAGATGCTCCTGCACGCGAGGGTTGGTTTCGCGGTAGAGTTTCTCGTCGAAGCCTTCGCCAAACTTCTTGGCAGCCTTTGCCACCTCTTTGTTGATTTTATCGTCGTATTTTGCTATTTCGTCTTCAATGAGCACATCGGCACGATAGCGCTTTTTGGAGTCGCGGTTGTCGATCAACGGGTCGTTGAAAGCGTCAACGTGACCAGAGGCTTTCCAGATAGTAGGATGCATAAAGATGGAAGAGTCGAGACCAACGATGTTTTCGTTGAGTTGAGTCATCGCGTCCCACCAATAGCGTTTGATGTTGTTTTTCAACTCAACACCGTTTTGGCCGTAGTCGTAGACTGCCGACAGTCCGTCGTAGATTTCGCTCGACGGGAAAACGAATCCATACTCTTTGGCGTGAGCCACAATTTTCTTGAACAAATCTTCTTGTGCCATTTTTTATCTTGTTTTTTCTGAAATTTCCGTTTTTTAGGGCCTTGAAGCCCGTATTTGCATCATTTTAAGGTGCAAAGTAAATAAATTTTCTCGATTTTCTTCTTATTTTTGCAGAGCCTTTCCCCTGAAATTGTATTTATTTGGTAAATAACCTACTTTTTTAACTACGAAAACCATTCTCTGGAAGGCATTAAACTGATCCAAGTATGAAAGAAGACGAAATCATCGACGACGTAACCGAAAATTCTGATATTGAGCAACTGCCGGCTTCCGAGGCCCACTCTTCCTATGTGGTGCCTAAAGACAAGAGTAAGCACTTGTCGGGAATGTTCCAAAACTGGTTTCTCGACTATGCCTCCTATGTGATTCTGGAGCGTGCAGTGCCCCATATCCAGGACGGTCTGAAACCTGTGCAGCGGCGCATACTGCACTCCATGAAGCGCATGG
>CAVAOU010000158.1:0-4718 GCA_963590085.1 Senegalimassilia sp.
TGTTGGCTTTTGCGAGTGCAAAGGTAATGCAGAATTGCGAAACCCGCAAATTTTTCGGCAACAATTTTAGAAAATATTTTTGCCGCTATCTGTTATAGTTACTGAAACTGCTGTTGCTTCGGTTGTTATACGAGCCGTTGGGCGAGAATCCGTTTTCGTCCTCCTCCTCTTCGTCGGAGTCAGTCTTCTTGGTTGTGGTCTTGTCCCACTTGTTTTGTTCTGGACGGTTCTTCTTTATCGCATCCGGCTTCTGCCTGTCTATAGGCGTAGAGTAGATGTCCCACGTTTGGTCGATGTCCCAGTTCTTCTTCAGGTTGATTGCCCCAGGATAGTAGTAGGTTTCCTCAGGCTGGCGATGCTCGTCGTAGTTGCCCGTGTCGTACTTACCGTTGCCGTTACTGTCGATAAACAAGCGGGCATAGTACTTGGCTGGCAAGAGGTTCAGGAGTTCTGCACGGTGGTTTTTCACCGTGGCGCGCAGTTTCACCTTGTCGCTGCCGTCGAGCAGTTCAACAACGGCCGAATCGGCTATGGCGGGGATATTAAACACGATGTTGCCGTACTCCTCCATCGCCCTCACCTTAAACTCCGAGCGCAGGGGCTTCGACGAGAGTCCGTAGATGTCGGTCACAGCCAGAGTGTCGACCGTCAGGGCATACGTGGCGCCAGGCTCCCATTCGCAGCGCATGGTGATGTCGCGCAGGTTCATCGTAGTGTCGCGCATGGCGATGCTCTTTATCGGCGCTGGCTTGTAAACCGTGTCGCCCACGGATTTCACCTCAAGATGGAAAGCCTCCCTGTTGAACGACACCAGCGGTGTGCCAGCCTGGAAGGTTACAGGCATATACACCTCCTGGGTGCCGTTGGTGAGGCATTTCAGCGTAGCAAACGGCGCAATGACGGTGTCGGTCTCCTCGTTTTTCTTTTTCTTCTTTACGGCCTTCGGGCGCTGGAACGTGAATTTCAGCGTGTCGGTGCCCCACGAAAGGTTGTTGAGCGTGTCGGTGCGCAGATAGCGCGTCGCCACCACCAGAGTGTCGGCCGACACGAGGTGCGGCGGACGGATCCAGTAGGTCAGCGAGTCGTTGTTCTGCGAGCGCTCAAGCGTATACCAGTCCTTCGGCACGTCGTTGCGCCCCACTACGGAGAGTTGCGGCAGCGAGTCGGACGGCGCGGCGAAAATCAGCGATATGCGAGTGGAGTCCACGCGGGTGTTGTTGGCAAGATACTGCGTCTTGCGGTTCTCGTTGAACATCGACAGGAGTATGTCGTTCGGGAAATAGTCCGGGCGGATGGCGCGAATAATCGAGTCAATCTCGTTTTTGTCGTTATAGATTGTGTCAGCGGCCTCACGGGTGCCCACGCTCGGCACGATGATAGAGTCGAGGAATGCGATGTCCTCCGTTGGGTTGCCAAACTTATAATCGCGGTCGAGGTCCTTCAGCGCGAAGATATGGTAGCGGCCAGGCGCTACGTTGCGGATGGTGAACTGCCCGCGGTCGTTGGTCAGCGCCACGCGCTGGAGTTTCACCTTATGGAAAGCCGAGTCGGCAAGATTGCTTTGCAAGCCAACAATCACGCTCTGCATAGGCTCAAGAGTCTGGGAGTCGAGCACATAGCCCGACACGCGCATCGAGTCGACTGTGCTTCCCGTAGAAAACGCGAAAGCGAAATTGCCGAGCGGGTTGCCCTCGTTGTTGTCCTGGATGGAGTTGGAAAAGTCGATGGAATAAGTGGTGTTGGGCAGCAGAGAGTCGACCAGTTCAACCGTCACCTTCTTTCCCGAAGCCGACATTTTAGGCATCTCCGTCTGCGCCGGAGAGACAATTATTTTGGTGGACGGGTCCTTGAGAGTGACAATCTCGTCGAAGAATATTTCCACCTTGTTGCCCTTCACGTTCACCGCGTTAGGCTCAGGATTACTGCGCATAAACACAGGCGGCGTACGGTCCACAGGGCCGCCGCTCGGGTTGCCGATGTTGGCGCACGAATAGAGCACCGCTGCCGCAATCAGCACAAATATATAGTAAAGTGATTTGCTATTGTTCATCTGGAATCAATTTCTAGTTGCAAAGATAGTGCAAGCCGAGTGAAGAGCAAAACAAGCTCGCTTGATTTTGCTATACCGAGGCGAAGCCTATCTTATTTAAAGATAGTGCAAATCGAGGGCAAAACAGCAAGAATTGCCTCCGAAGCGCAATAATATGCTTAGAAACACATTATCCAAACGTTTAAAACCGCCACAAAAAGTTTTCAACTTGAAAGAAATACCGTATATTTGCAAACTGAAAAAAACGCATAAATTTTTAAATTAAATATTAACAACAAAAAAACAAATGCAAAGTAAAGGTTTTATCAGAGTCATAACCGTGCTTTTGGTATTGGTTTGCTTGTTCTACCTTTCTTTCTCGCTGGTGACCAACAGCGTGGAGAACGATGCTGCTGACAGCGCCCGCAAGACTGCGGCTGCTGCGGCTGCAAAGATCAGCAAGGACAGCAAATCGGAAGCCTACCGCAATGCTTACGACTCAGTTTACGACAAAGCGTATGCCAAGTATCTTAAGGATATGGGGCAGGAAGAAGTGTACATGTGGTACACATACAATCAAGTTCGCGAAAAACAGATTGGCTTGGGCCTTGACCTGAAGGGCGGTATGACCGTGACACTTCAGATTTCGGTTGCCGACATTGTCCGTTCAAAGGCTACAAACCCATTGGATGCGAAACTCAACGAAGCGTTGACCTATGCCAGCCAGAATCCTGGTGACGATTTTGTCGCAGCCTTCTGCAAGAAATACGAAGAACTCGTGCCTGGCGTTCGCTTGGCACAGAAGTTCAACAGCGTAGACGGTGTCAGCGCCAACGACAACAACTCCAAGGTTGAGAGCGTGCTCCGCGAGAAGACTCGCAGCGACGTTTCGCGTTCGGTCAACTTGCTCCGCGAGCGTATCGACCGCTTCGGTGTGATTGCACCAAACATCAAGGAGATGCAGCGTGAGGGTCAGATCCTTATGGAGCTTCCAGGCGTTAAAGAGCCAGAACGTGTCTACAAGTTGATCCAGACTTCAGCAAAACTTGAGTTCTACGCAACTTACCAATTCGACAACTCACTCCAACACAGCCTCAGCGCTCTCAGCGAGGACTTCGCAGCCGGCAACGGCAACGTGGCAGCAGCAGCCGCTCCAGCAGCAACGGCAGCAGATGCAGAAGCAGCTCCAGTAGCAGAATCCACCGCAGCCGAAACAGCAGCGCCTGCGACAGAGACAGCAGCCGCTCCCGCAGCCAAGGTTGAAGGCAAGTCGCTTGCCGAGATGATTTGGACTAAGGACATGATGACAATGGTTGGCAAGGACGGCAAAGACGTGCAAGTTCCTGCTCAGCAATACATCGGTGGCGCCTGCATCGGTGTGGCCAACGAGGCCGACACTGCAGCCGTTAACCGCATCATCAACTCTCCGGCAGCAAAGCGCATCCTTCCTAACGACTTGAAGTGCGCATGGTCGGTTAAGGGTGTTGACAAGAAAGGCACCTACTTCCAACTCGTTGCCCTCCGCACAAGCAACGGCGAAGCAGCGCTTGCCGACGCCGACATGATCGACGATGCAAGTGCCGAGCTCAACCAGTTCAGCGGTTCTTATGAGGTCAGCATGACAATGAACACCGACGCCGCTTCAAAGTGGGCCAAGGTTACTCGCGATAACATTGGCAAGCAAGTGGCAATCGTGCTCGACGACCAAGTATATTCATTCCCAACAGTCAACACAGCAATCGAAGGCGGTCGCTCTTCAATCACCGGTAACTTCACCGTTGATGAGGCCAACGACTTGGTCAACGTGCTCACCGGTGGTGGCATGTCAGCCGGCGTGAAGATTGTGAGCCACACTGAAATCGGTCCGTCGCTTGGTCAGCAGGCAATCGAGGCAGGTATCTGGTCGTTTGTAATCGCATTGATCCTGTTGATGATCTACATGATTTGCTTCTACGGATTCGCTCCGGCAATGGTAGCCAACATGTGTCTTATCCTCAACCTCTTCTTCACTCTCGGCATCCTGGCTTCATTCCAGGCCGTATTGACATTGCCTGGTATCTGCGGTATCGTGCTCTCTCTCGGTATGGCAGTCGACGCCAACGTGCTTATCTTCGAGCGTACGAAGGAGGAACTCCGTGCTGGCAAGAACGTGAAGGCAGCCCTCGCCGACGGTTACAAGAACGCATTCTCTGCAATCTTCGACTCCAACTTGACTTCTGTCATCACAGCCATCATCCTGATGGTCTACGGTACAGGTTTGATCAAGGGCTTCGCAACCACATTGCTCATCAGCATCATCTGCTCATTCTTCACAGCAGTGTTCATCTCTCGCCTTGTGTTTGAGGCATTGCTCAAGAAGAAAGACCGCGCTTATACATTCACCACGAAGATCAGCCAGAACTTCCTCGTCAACACCAAAGTGAACTTCCTCGGTCAGACCAAGAAGGCTTGGACAATCATCGCTGCCGTCGTTGTAGTGATCATCGCTTCATTCTTCATCCGTGGCATCAGCAAGGGTATCGACTTCTCAGGTGGCCGCAACTACGTTGTTCAATTTGACCACAGCGTCAACACCGACGACATCACCAAGAAGTTGGCTCCTCTCTTCCCGGATGCTTCTGTATCGGTAATCACTGTCGACAACGACACTAAGGTGCGTATCTCTACCAACTACAAGATTGCCGACAAC